>NZ_JBFPKO010000200.1:0-280 GCF_040948765.1 Paraburkholderia sp. BR10923
GGTATCTGCTGGAGGAGCTGAACCGCACGGAGGCGGCGTATCCGTCGGAGCGGTGCATCCATGAGCTGTTCGAGGCGCAGGTGCGGCGGGCACCGGAGGCGGTGGCGCTGGTGCATGAGAACGAGAGACTGAGCTATGGCGAGCTCAATGCGCGGGCCAACCGGCTGGCGCACCATCTGATCGCACTCGGAGTCAGGCCGGATCAGCCGGTGGGGATCTGCGTGGAGCGCAGCGCGGCGATGGTGGTGGGGCTGCTGGCGATCCTGAAGGCGGGGGGCGC
>NZ_JBFPKO010000201.1:0-279 GCF_040948765.1 Paraburkholderia sp. BR10923
GGCGGTCCTGCAGCGGGTACGCGAATGGGTGATGCCCGCGTTAGACGCGCACGCTGCTAAAGAAACCGGTTACTACTGGATTATTGACGACACCGGTTTTCCAAAGAAGGGACGTCATTCGGTCGGGGTGGCACGTCAGTAGTCGGGTCTGGATAATTCGTTTTCGGCGACGACGCCGTTCATGGTGTCGAAGCGGAAGCCGCGGAGCGGTTGAGCAATGCGACAAGTACAAGGACGTAAAAACGCCGCAGCTTTCTGAGGATCATGCGCAGGTTGTGG
>NZ_JBFPKO010000202.1:0-277 GCF_040948765.1 Paraburkholderia sp. BR10923
AACAACTCGCATCCCGATTCGCTGCGTGGCGCGAATTCACCGGCATCGCTCAAAATCCGTCGACTGTCTCCTGAGCGATTGACTCTTCGCAGTAGTCCGTGCCACTGCCGACAAGTTGACAATGCCGGTTTCGCGGCAAAGATGTGGGTATGAGCTTGCCTCTGAAAAACGTATCCCTTGCTGAGGTTTAAACTGCAGCAAGGAGAAACGAAGATGAGCCAATTGAAGCGTGCGCGGTACACCCTGGAATTCAAGCTGGAGGCGGTGCGGCTGGTGA
>NZ_JBFPKO010000203.1:0-276 GCF_040948765.1 Paraburkholderia sp. BR10923
CTGGGAGAGCACCTGCTTTGCAAGCAGGGGGTCGTCGGTTCGATCCCGTCATCCTCCACCAATCCTCAATGCGCAGGGTTCTGCATGAAGGCAGAGCGTTGCGCATTGGCGATTGAGCCAGTCAGCGTGGTATGAGGCACAGGCTTTATATCGGCTGTCGTTCTTTAACAATCAGGAAGAAGTAGTAAAGAGATTCACGAAAGCGTACCTGGAGATGGGTGCGTGAGTAGGTGAATCAGGGTTGTGATTGTATCGATGTATTTTAAAGGTGATCGA
>NZ_JBFPKO010000204.1:0-275 GCF_040948765.1 Paraburkholderia sp. BR10923
CGTTCGACTAACAATGAGAATAAAGAGTACAGGCTGATCCCATTTCGCTCGCCACTACTTTGGGAATCTCGGTTGATTTCTTTTCCTGCGGTTACTTAGATGTTTCAGTTCACCGCGTTCGCTTCACATGACCTATGGATTCAGTCATGGATACTCCATTAGGAGTGGGTTTCCCCATTCGGACATCTCCGGATCAAAGCTCGTTTGCCAGCTCCCCGGAGCTTTTCGCAGGCTACCGCGTCCTTCATCGCCTGTGATCGCCAAGGCATCCACCA
>NZ_JBFPKO010000205.1:0-274 GCF_040948765.1 Paraburkholderia sp. BR10923
TGAGTCGGCAATCGGGTGAGAACGTCCTTCAGGTAGGCATGCGGTTCGTGCCCATTCAGTTGCGCTGAGCGTAGCAGACTCATGATGGCTGCGGCTCGTTGGCCGGCTCGAAGCGAACCGGCAAACAGCCAGTTCGACCTGCCGATAGCCCAAGGTCGTATCTGGTTTTCGACCCAGTTGTTGTGTATAGGCACGTGACCGTCATCGAGATAGCGGGTCAGCGCTTCCCATCGTTTAAGACTGTAATCCAGCGCTTTGGCAATCGCCGAGCCTT
>NZ_JBFPKO010000206.1:0-268 GCF_040948765.1 Paraburkholderia sp. BR10923
GGGCCAACCGGCTGGCGCACCATCTGATCGCACTCGGAGTCAGGCCGGATCAGCCGGTGGGGATCTGCGTGGAGCGCAGCGCGGCGATGGTGGTGGGGCTGCTGGCGATCCTGAAGGCGGGGGGCGCGTATGTGCCGCTGGATGCGGCGTATCCGTGCGCGCGGCTGCGGCAGATTGTGGGGGAGGCGGCGCCGCGGCTGGTGCTGGCCGATGGGGCGGGGCGTGCGGCGCTGGGCGAGGAGGCGCTCGCTGGCGTGGGGCTGGTGGA
>NZ_JBFPKO010000207.1:0-268 GCF_040948765.1 Paraburkholderia sp. BR10923
GTGATTAACGACTTTACCGCGCGGGACCTGCAAAAGCTCCATCGTCAGTGGTTTCTCGGCAAGTCGCTGGACGGCTTCTGCCCGATGGGCCCGTACGTGGTCACTGCAGACGAAGTCGATGGGCAAAGCATCGATGTCAAATGCTGGGTCAACGGCGAACTGCGTCAGAACTCGAATACATCGCAACTGATATTCGACATTCCAACGCTTATCGAGACCCTTTCTGCTGGCATCGAATTGCAGCCGGGTGACGTCATTGCGACGGGTA
>NZ_JBFPKO010000208.1:0-263 GCF_040948765.1 Paraburkholderia sp. BR10923
TCGACGCGGGTGGCAGGAAGATCATCAACGTGGCGGCTGGTGTGGACGCTGGCGACGCGGTGAACAAGGAGCAGCTCGACGAGGTCGGCAAGACGGCCAGCGCAGGCTGGAACGTGAGCGCGCAGGGAGCGAATGAGACGAACGTGGCGCCGGGCGGCACGGTCGACCTGAAGAACACCGATGGCAACCTCGCGGTGAGCAAGAGCACGGCCGGCAACGACGTGAACTTCGACCTGGCACGCGACCTGAAGGTCGACAGCGTG
>NZ_JBFPKO010000209.1:0-262 GCF_040948765.1 Paraburkholderia sp. BR10923
TGGGGAGTACGGTCGCAAGATTAAAACTCAAAGGAATTGACGGGGACCCGCACAAGCGGTGGATGATGTGGATTAATTCGATGCAACGCGAAAAACCTTACCTACCCTTGACATGGATGGAATCCTGCTGAGAGGCGGGAGTGCCCGAAAGGGAGCCATCACACAGGTGCTGCATGGCTGTCGTCAGCTCGTGTCGTGAGATGTTGGGTTAAGTCCCGCAACGAGCGCAACCCTTGTCCCTAGTTGCTACGCAAGAGCACTC
>NZ_JBFPKO010000020.1:0-171515 GCF_040948765.1 Paraburkholderia sp. BR10923
AAGCGGGCAAACGCCCGCGTGCAATGCCCGCAAGGGCCAAAAACCAAAGGATGACCGTCGGCTTCACGACCTGAACACCTCTACATCGCCGACACGTCGCAAATTCAGCTGCTTGTTCAGCGTAGCCCTAAGCCGAGTGTGGCTACGACCTCCATCGGTCGAAGAACAGTCATGTACGACGTCACGTTTTACAGAACGGGTGAACGATCAGAAGTAGAGGTGCTGAACAAATTCTATGACGCAGCTCACCGCCATCTGGAGTCGATTACCGTTCCACTGGAACATGGGAACGAATTCGCCGACATCCCAGGCGGAACACTCGCATATCGACTAATTGAAGCTATCGGTATATTCGGGATGCTTTCTAAAGACCAACGGATTCAACTAGCAAAATCTCTGGTTCGTCGCGAATGCGCACCCGGACAAGTGCTGCTTAGCGCAGGAACGTGCTCACAATCCATTTCAATTGTCGGATATGGAGTCGTCGCGGCATCCGCAACGGAAGACTCTGGTGGCCACTACGACATCGTCCGTCTTGGTCCTCGAGAATACTTCGGCGAGAGCGGACCAATCGCGGGTGTTGCTTCAATGGTTACGTTCGTCGCACGGACCTATGTAATCGTCTATGAATTACCAGACCACGCCGTGATGAATCTCCTTAAACAACATGCCGATGTCGCACACGCTTTCGCTGCAAAGCTCGAGGCACGCGAACGAAAAGGACAAGCCCTGATGCAAGTGTCTCCAGAGGTCCACATGGCAGAGAATGGACTGATGCAGTGGCTACATCGCTGTATCGAGGCAATCCATCACAAGTTAGCATGATTTGACGTCTTCCCCGTCCTCAACTCACGGCAGCCGCGCAGATGCACATCATCGCCAAGGGGCAGACGAACGCTACTCACGGATCATGAAAACTCGGCCGACGAAATATCAAGGCCTACCAATAAGAGCGATTTGACAACGTTGCCGTCGGCCTCAAGTCGGTAAGCGCGGCGCTTCGTGGGCATCACGATGCCGTTGAAGATCTTGTGCTCATCGCAGTAATGGGCGACGTGCCCCGGGCCCGCCAGAGTCGGGCCATAGTCCAGTCGTCGCAAAAGGCCTTTACCGTCGAAGTAGAAAGTCTGTACACGTGTATGAGTCACAAATCGGGACGGGTACGTGACGCGGAGTCGACGCCATGTTTCGCCATTTTCCTGCCAGATACCGTCCTCCACGCATTCGAAACCCGGATCTGCAAACACGAAGGGAACGACGAAGTAGTTCCAATTGGCGTATCCGCAGAAATATGCGAGATGCAGATCATCCCACTGGGACATGGCGGTGTGACCTGCAAATGCGTCACTCGGATTGATGCGCGCCTGTAACAACGTCCCGTCTGGCCGCTCCAAAGCTACGCGGTCAGGCCTGTACGTCAGGCGCAGGTCGGGTTCTCGGAAGCCCGTCATTCGAAAATACTGTTCGCGGGTGGTTCCCTGGCAGACAAGATGTGCGAGTTCACCACCGCCATGACCCTTTCGATCAAACAGTTGTCCATAAAGCGACATGCGCACCGAAAACTGCGTCAATTCTCGCCATCTGTCCAATCCGCCGTGGGCAGCAATAGCCTCATCGAGCAATGGTTGCTGTAAGCCGGATTCGCCCGCAACTGAAACCTTCGGTATGCCGGCGGAACCCAAGATGAAACCAATAGAACCGAGGATCCCGGCCTGCAAGAATTTGCGACGTCTACTAAGGTCTTCCATGGAGTCTTCGCCCAACCATGACCGAACTCGCCTACTCAATGGTGCTTGACCGATCGGCGCTTGCACGGAACGTCAAGCCGCTCGAACGCGACGGGTATCCCGCGCTGCGGCCCGACGAGGACGATGGCAGAAGCCGGCGCGTCGATTTGACAGCCGCCGGCCGTGCGAAGCTTGCTGAGGTCAATCGCCTTTGGCGAAAAGCGCAGCGTCGCTTTGAAGAGATCTATGGCGAGGAACGAGCGGCGGCGCTGCGCGTTGCACTCGCGGAGATTTATTCGGATGAGTTTGCGGTAGCTTTTGGGGAGCCGTGAAGGCTGGTAGCTGAAAAGAAATGTCTATTGACGAATTGTTCTGCCTGTAGCCGACCGTCAGCTGCAAACGCTGCGCTCGCCAGCCTCTATGGTGTTGCATCGACCGGGTCAGTCCGCAGAATCCCTCGGACACCCATGCGTTTGTGGCGCCGGACTGCCTGGGGCGGACGGCCAACCCCGCGCATGAAAGCGTCCCGCATATGCTCGCAGTCGCGAAAACCGGCCTCTCTCGCGATAACATCAAGCGGATGCCGGCTCTGTTCGATCATCAGCCGCGCTACCTCCAGTCGAAGTCTTTCAATAGCCTTGGCCGGAGACGCTCCCGTTTCGAGCGTAAACACACGGCTGAACTGGCGCGGACTCAGGTGAGCGATTTTGGCCAAGTCCTCTACCGTCAGCGAACGCCTCAGATTCTGGCGCGCATAGTTCAGGGCATTCTGGATCCGATCGGATTTCGGGGCGAGGTTCAGCATTTCGGAATGCTGCGACTGGCCGCCCGCCCGCCGCTGAGGCATGACAAGCCTGTGCGCGACTGAACGGGCCGTTTCAGCACCCAGATCCTTTTCCACCATCGCGAGTGCCAGGTCAAGGCCAGCCGTCATGCCCGCGGACGTCCAGATCGGACCATCGACAATGTAGCTCTGGTCTTCCTCGACGTGGATATCCGGAAAACGTTCCTGCATTGCGCGCCCATACGCCCAATGCGTCGTGGCGCGCCGCTGCGCCAGCAAGCCTATGACTGCCGGCCTTCACACCACCGCGCGCCGGCGGCGTGCTCTGATCCGCGCGATCGACAGCGTCGATGCGAAGTATTCGGGAATCGCAATGTGCATCGCGATCCTTACTGCGGTGCTGTATTTTCACCTCGCGAGCGACCCAGGTAATCTCGACCCCGCGACCGTGCACATGCATGTGACCTCGCCTGCAAACTGATCTCGTCGCTTTCCGGGAGATGTGCCCGGCAATGCCGATATTCGCGCCGCTCAAACCGCTTGACTGGTTCGCGTACCCTCCCGCGTGGATCCTGCCGTTCACCCCGCCGCGGAAATCGCGGGGGTGGTACAGGTTCTCGCCGAACATCGCCGGGCACAACAGGCCAATCCGGACCAGCATGACCGCGGAAGTCACACATCCGATGCCGTCAGTGGGCAGCGAGACATGACCGAAACTCTACGTGCAGGAGGTGCACCACTCCATTGCACAATGGACTAGCTAACCTTCGTACGGGTGGCACGAGGTGCTATCTCATATGTAACCCAAAGTACTATTGCGACTGCGCGGGGCTTACTTTAAATTCATTCGTAGACGGAAGCCTTGTTGTGGACTTCATCAAAGCAGCTGGCTCGATCGATGCGAGAGACTACGTTAAGGGCCTCATTCCGCGTGAGAAGAGGACGTTGTTCGGCGACGTTATTGCATTACTTACAATACCTGATCATGTGCGTTGATCTTGAACAGATAAGGAAACAGGCGGAATTGATGACGGGTGAGGTGGCCGATACCCTTCGACAAGTCGCCAACGAGATCGAGCTGCTTCGCAGGCACCTGGCCGAGGCCCATACCAGCAATGCGGACAGCGAACGACTCAACTGGTTATGTGAGCAGGCCCGTGACGAGTATTACCGTGAGATATCCCGCACCTACATAACATGGCCTCGCATCAAAACGCAGAAGAATGGTATAACCGCCATGACATTGAGGGAGGCTATCGACCTCGTTCGCCAGCCTCGGGATCGTGACCTTTAGGAAATATTTGTTCGACCAGCCGCACGACCCTATTGCACTTTGCGAGCGGCAACCGAATCTTCGGTCACACCGTCTATGGTCGGTTCCGCCGCTGATCACAAGACTCGATACTTCGCCTGCCACACATGTTTCCAGCCAATACCGGGGAACCCCCTCGATCAACCGTTCCCCTGCTGCGTCGCCGCCCGGTCATCCTGTTTCTCTGTGCAGCTGTATGCATTCTGGTCGGGACCGGCGTAGCACTGTGGCGATACTTCGGCGTTGGTGGAGTGACCAGTTACTCGAATCAGGCTGTTCTCTTCCTAGACTCCGACCTGCGTCTGCCGCCGGACCTGGCAGGCAATACCGGACGCATTCGTGTCGTGCATTTCTGGGACCCCGACTGCGCAAGCTGTAACGAGAACACCGACGCCCACTTGAACTATCTGATCACGATGTTCAGAGGCGCGGATATCGACTTCTACAGCGTGCGCAAGCCCGGTACCCACGGACAATTACCGGCCTTCCTGCGAGGCAAGCTCAAGCCTTTACCGGGAATCGAAGGAATGGAGCGCATACCGGCCAGTCCCGCTATCGCCATTTGGGCTGCGGATGGCAAGCTCGCCTACGCGGGACCCTATAGCGCGGGTCTTGTCTGTAGTTCGAACAACAGTTTCGTGGAGCCGATTCTCGACAAGCTGGTCGCAGGTGCACATGTCGAACCTGCTCCGATGGTCGCCGTCGGCTGCTATTGCCCGTGGAATGCCGCCCGCGGCCAGCACGCATAGAGGTGTATCGTTGGTCGCGCTAACGACACGCTGTGCTCCGCACGCGACCAGCTTCGCCCCTGCCTCCTCCTCATGGAATTTCAGCATGTACGAGACCATGAAGCGCCGCCCGTTCCAAAGTGCTCCGTCATCACGTCGCCGCCGTCTGCTCGGTGCTGCGCTCCTGCTCGCCGTGGCGGCGTGCGGCAAAAGAATCTGATCGAAGCTGCACGGTGTCGACCTGTCCTCGATGAAGCTGCCGGGGACGTCCCATCTGCGCGATACCAGCGGCAATCCGCGAACGCTGGAGGACTTCCGGGGCAATGTGGTCTTGCTTCTCTTCGGATACACGCGGTGTCCAGACGTGTGCCCAACGACCCTGGCTCGCGCTGCACAGATCAAACGGTCGCTCGGAGATCAGGGTAAGGGGCCGAAGGTACTCTTTATCTCGATCGATCCTGAGCGCGACACGCCGTCGATTTTTAAGGCCTATACCGCAGCCTTCGACCCGACGTTTATCGGACCCGATTACGTAATCGACGCGAAGGGTGTGGTGCGCTTCGCGCTGCAATATGAGGAAACTGCCGAGGACAGTGCGAACGACCTGAGACTTCTGCTCCAGGAAAATGCCGGACGCCGAATGCGTTCGTCTGCACACCAGTAAGCACGAGCGACCCATCAATGCCACTGCCGAACCCGCAGTTGCTCGCGTACAGCAAGCTCGCCGCGCTACCCGCCGAAACCCCTCGCAATCAGCGCGAGATGGGTTGCCGGTTGGGGCGCGGAGCCATCCACCGACATCGCGGCGCTCAATACGCTGACGATGATGATCGACGCAAAGAAGATCTTGCGTGCCCATCTGCCCTCGTTTGCCGCGGTGCATCCCGCAACGCCGAGCCCGAACCAGTACAACCCCGCCGCGAGCGCGGCGAGCATATAGATCTTGCCGGCATAGCCGAGGAAGCCGAGCGTCAGGGTGGCCGCCGTAAAGGCGACAATGTAGGCCAACATGTGGCGCTTCGCCGCCGCAAAGCCACGGACAACCGGAAAAACGGGAATCGAAGCCGCGCGATAATCCTGGGCCCGGAAGATCGCAATCGCATACGAATGCGGCATCTGCCAGAGACTGAACATGACTAGCAATGTGACGGCGGCGGCGTCGAACCTGGTGCTCGCCGCACAGTATCCGGCCACTGGCGGCATCGCACCGGCAATGCTGCCGACTAGCGTCCCGTAAATCGAATTGCGCTTCATGTACAGGCTATATAGCCCAACATACACGGCGTAGCCGACGAGTATCAGCGCGAGGGGCAGGACGCACCGCGTGCCCGCGTAGAGCACGTTCATGCCCGCGAGGACGAGCACGACGCCATACAGCAAGGCGGACGGCACTGATACGCTGCCGGTCACCATTGGGCGATTGCGTGTCCGGGCCATCAAGCCATCGATATCCCGGTCGATCACGTTGTTGACCACACACCCGGACGCGACGACCAGCATGACACCGACGGCCACCAGAGCGCCCCGGAGCCAGTCGATGCTGTCGTACGAACCCAGCAGAAAACCGCCCGTGACGGCGATAAGATTGCCGATCACGATGCCGGGCTTCGTCAGTTGCAGGTAAGGTCGATACATGGTCCGGGGGTGTTCTTCGTCGGATGTGCGCGGCGCATCAGTGGATCATCATGTTGAAGTGCATGCTCCAGATGACCCAGACCGAGAGCGCCACGACGATGAACAGGATCACCAGCGTGAACACGAAGCTGATCAGGTTCCAGCCGCCCTCCGAGGAACGACTCATGTGCAGGAAGTACACGAGGTGCGCCACGAGTTGCAAGACCGCGAATATCACCGCCACGAGAAGCGTCGTCGCACGCGGCAGCATCGGATGCATCACCAGCGCGAACGGGATGGCCGTGAGGACGATCGAGAGGATGAAGCCCGTGTTGTAGGAATTCGCGCTGCCGTGGGCTTGGCCGGCGCGGGTAGTCGCATCGCTTGCCATGGTCAGAATGCTCCGATGAGATAGACAATCGTGAACACGCAGATCCAGACCAGATCCAGAAAGTGCCAGAAAAGGCTCAGGCACGAGAGGCGTGTCACATTGGTGGGTGTCAGTCCTTTGATCGCCACCTGATGCAGGAGCACCGCCATCCAGAGCAGGCCGGACCCGACATGCAGACCGTGCGTGCCGACGAGCGCGAAGAAGCCAGACAGGAACCCGCTGCGCTGCGGTCCGAAGCCGAGCGAGATCAGGTGATGGAACTCGTGTATTTCCATGCCGATGAAGACGGCGCCCAGAATGAAGGTCAGGGTCAGCCATCGGAGCAAGGTGTCCTGATCGCGGCGGTGCACGGCAAGCATCGCGTAGCCGCAGGTGATGCTGGAGAGCAGCAACACGAACGTCTCGGCCAGCACGTACGGCAGCTCGAAGATGCCCTTCGGGCCGGGGCCACCTGCAAATGCGCCGCTCAATACGGCGTACGACGCGAACAGTGAACCGAACAGGATGCAGTCGGACATCAGGTAGATCCACATGCCCAGCACCTTGCGCGAGCCCGTGTCGTGGCCATCACGCGCATGCTCATCCTCAGTCTCGATTGTTTCAATTAGTGTTTGCGTAGACATGGTTCAGATCTCGTTTCATGAGAGCAACGGGTGCTTTCTCGATCCGTGCGATTTCGTCGGCCGGAACGTAATAGTCGATATCGTCGTTATAAGAGCGGACGATCACCGTCGCGATTGTGGCAACGAAGCTGGCCCCCACCAGCCACCAGATGTGCCAGATCAGCGCGAAGCACAGCAGCAGGATGAATACACCGAGGATGAACGGCACACCGGTGCTGCGCGGCATATGAATCGGCTCGTACTTCTTCGGGCGCGGCGGCAGTCCGCGTTTCTTCGCCACGTAGAATGCGTCGACGGCATCCACGCACGGAACCACGGCGAAGTTGTAGAACGGCGGCGGCGACGACGTCGACCACTCCAGCGTGCGTGCATTCCATGGATCGCCTGTGACGTCGAGATTCTGCTTGCGCTCGCGGATACTGACGAGAATCTGCGCGATGAGGAGTCCAATCCCCGCAAGGATGAAGACCGCGCCCACCCACGCGACCTGGAGATACGGCGTCCAGGCGGGGTTGTCGTAGTGATTCAGGCGCCGGGTCATGCCCATGAAGCCGAGTATGTAAAGCGGCATGAACGCGAGATAGAAGCCAATCACCCAGCACCAGAACGAGTATTTGCCGAGACGCTCGTTAAGCTTGAAGCCGAAGACCTTTGGGAACCAGTAGTTCAAGCCGGCGAAATAGCCAAACAACCCGCCTGCGATGACCGTATTGTGGAAGTGGGCGACGAGAAACAGGCTGTTGTGAAGCAGGAAGTCAGCCCCCGGAATGGCGAGCAAAACGCCGGTCATGCCGCCAATCGTGAACGTCACGAGGAACGCCAGCGTCCAGAGCATAGGCGTCGTGAACTCGACGCGCCCGCGGTATATCGTGAACAACCACGTGAAGATCTTCACACCGGTTGGAACCGCGATGATCATCGTCATAATGCCGAAGAAGCTGTTGACGTCCGCGCCCGAACCCATCGTGAAGAAGTGGTGCAGCCAGACGAGGAACGACAGGATACCGATTGCCAGCGTCGCGCCCACCATCGACTTGTAGCCGAACAGCTTCTTTCGGGCGAACGTCGAGGTAACCTCGGAAAAGATTCCGAATGACGGGAGAACGAGGATGTACACCTCTGGGTGCCCCCACGCCCATACGAGGTTCACGTACATCGTCGGATTACCGCCGAACTCGTTCGTATAAAAATGGAAGCCCAGGTAGCGATCAAGCGCCAGCGCAGCGAGCGCAACGGTCAGGATCGGGAAGGCGGCAATGATGATTACGCTCGTGACGAACACCGTCCACGTGAAGATCGGCATCTTCATCAGCGTCATGCCCGGCGCGCGCATCCGGAGAATGGTCACGAAGAGGTTAACGCCCGTCAACAGCGTTCCGAGACCCGATGCCTGCAGCGACCATATGTAGTAGTCCACCCCCACTCCGGGACTGAACTTTATGTCCGACAATGGTGGATAAGCGACCCAGCCTGTCTGCGCGAATTCGCCGACGCCGAGCGACAGCATGACGAGCACGACACCCACGACGAACAGCCAGAAGCTGAAGGCGTTCAGGTATGGGTACGCCATGTCGCGAGCCCCGATCTGAAGCGGCACGACGATGTTCATCAGGCCCACGACGAACGGCGTCGCGGCGAAGAAGATCATGATCACGCCGTGCGCCGTGAAGATCTGGTCATAGTGATGCGGCGGCAGGTAGCCCAGGTGCCCGGGACCGGCGAGCGCAAGCTGCGTCCGCATCATGATGGCGTCGGCGAAGCCGCGGATCAGCATCACGATCGCCACGAAGATGTACATGATGCCAATACGCTTGTGGTCGACCGAGGTGATCCAGTCGTTCCAGAGCACCGTCCATTTTCTGAAGTAGGTGATCGCGCCCAGAACAGCCACGCCCCCGAGCACGATGCCCGCCAGGGTGACCGCGATGATGGGCTCGTGCAGCGGCACGTCCGCCCATGTCAATTTGCCGAACATGGATGTGTTACTCCTCTCTTTTCGACGAAGCGCTGACGTCGAGAGCAGCTTGCGCCGCGGCGTCCGCTCCCGGGCCAACATATTGGTCGATCACCGCCTTGAAAAGGCCCGGCTGAACCTGCGAGAACTGGACGATCGCAGTACCCTGGCTGGGCCTTGCCACTTTCTGGAAGGTGTTGAAATCGAGCCTGTTAGGCGATGTCTGGACCTGCTTCACCCAGTGCTGGAAGTCAGCCTCGCTGGTGGCGGTCGCGATGAACTTCATGTCGGAGAAACCGGGTCCATTGAAATTGCCCGACATGCCACGAAATTTCCCCTCCTCGTTTGCCATGAGGTGCAGCTGGGTCCGCATGCCTGCCATCGCATAGATCTGGCCGCCGAGCTGGGGAATGAAGAAGGTCCCCATTGTTGAGTTGGAGGTGATGCTGAACGTCACCTCGCGATGTGCCGGAAATACCAGTTGATTGATCGTGGCGATTCCCAGCTCTGGATAGATGAAGATCCACTTCCAGTCGGTTGCGATGACTTCGACGTTGATGGGCTGGCCGGGCACGTCGAGCGACCGGTACGGATCCAGCTCGTGTGTCGATTTCCACACGATGATTGCCAGTGTGACGATGATCAGGATCGGGATACCCCACACCACTGCTTCGATCCGCGTTGAATGTGCCCACTCGGGCATATACGTGGCGTTGTGATTCGACGACCGGTACTGCCCCGCAAAGACAAAGGTCAGCACGATGGCCGGCAAGACCACGATCAGCATCAACGCGATGCATAGGATGATGAGGTCGCGCTCCTGAAGGCCGACACTGCCCTTCGTGTTGAACAGGACCCAGCTGCAGCCACCGAGGCTTGACAGCCCCGCGATTATTGCAGCGGGACGAAGAACTTTCCGGCAGATTTCTCTCATACAGGCACCTTGCTCTATGGCGGCTCTGAAAGCGGCAGGGAAAGGGTTGAAGGAAGAGGAACTTCATTCGATGGAGAAAAGCTTAAGCGCAAGGTGGCGCACAACTCAAATGCACAATGGTGTGGGAACATCGCCGCATCGACACGAGTGAATCTCTATTCACACCTCACCCAAAGTGTCATTGCGGCCACATAGGGCATGGCCTAAATTCGTTCACAGGCCGACGCTCCAAACGCAGGTCTGCCGCACGTCCACGCATGACATCCCCTAGTCGGCGAAAGATTCTTCGTAAATGCACGCGATATGTATAAACCGTGCGGTGCCGCTAGAGCCGTGGCAGCAGAACTATCAACCTTTAACCGCAACGCCCGCTTAGTGCATTGAACGTGACTTTTCTTCATGGCGGGTGCGCCATGAGGACACGTGTCCCGCTCAGAGGAGGATTTCTCGTGCATCCCAAGAAAGCAGCCAACATGATCGACCCGATGGACTACAAGGACGTCTTATCCGAACGTATTCCCAAAGAACCCGTCGAGTTAGCGAAAAAATGGGACCTGCTGTTCAGCGCATCCGTCATCGCGGTATGCATCTGGGCAGTGATTGAGACACCTTTGGAGCTTGGTGGCGCGCTTGATCCAACCGCGCTGCTTGCCTTGGTGGCGTCGAAGGTACTGCTCGGCCTCACTGGCACGGCTGCCGTAGCCAACCTGCGCTTTGCCCGTCAGTTCTTTACGTTCATCTGTGGAGTGAGCGTATTCGCCTTGGCACCAGCGCTACCCCTTGAGTACACGCGCTACGTTGCCATCGCAATCTTCTCGACGATTGAGTGCATTGCCAAAGCAGCGTGCGTTGCTTCATTCGCCATCGCGTCGTAGGCGGGAGACAGTGTTGGCGTTCACTTGAGCGTAAGAAAACGCACGACCAACGACCAAACATGAGCTTGTGAGCCGCATTGTATCGGCCAAATCAGAGCGCCACGCGGCCAGCGCCGACCCTTTGTGGGTCAGACGCAAGGCGCTTACGTGCAATCGCTCATACGAACGCGGCGCAGCATCAGTGCTAGACACCCCCGGATCGATGCTCGATTCGTCGCTAGCCGATCGGGAGCAGCCGGAGCTGGCGCGCACACGGCTTCCTGATGCATGGTCAGGTCGCTCGCGTAGTCTTCCGGCGATATGCCGACCGCTTTACGCGACTTTTTGCAGCGCGGCGTTGGGCGCGCGGTCATGATGAAGTCTTCGCGCCATGCTGATCAGTTCGGCGAGCGAGCGTGCGTTCATCTTTCGCATGACCTGCCTGCGGTGCATCTTGACAGTGATCTCGGCGATGCCCATCTCGCCTCCCACCTGCTTGTTAAGGAGCCCGGTCACGACCAACGCCATGACCTCGCGCTCGCGCCCACTGAGTGAGGCGTGGCGATCCCGGATCGACTGCATCTCGGCTTCCTCGCTCAATGCCACGCGGCTGCGCCCGATGGCGTGCCGGATAGCATCGAGCATGACCTGGTCGTCAAAGGGTTTGGTGAAAAATTCAAGCGCTCCAGCTTTCATGGCCTGCACTGTCATAGGCACGTCGCCGTAGCCAGTGATGAAGATGATCGGTGTGTGGGTACGCTCGGCGGCAATGAGATTCTGAAGGTCGAGGCCGCTGAGATCGGGAAGCATGACGTCCAGCACCAGGCAACTCGGGGCCCGGACGCGTGGACGTTCGAGAAAGTCCCGTGCGCAGGCGTACGTCTCTGCCCTGAGACCTGCAAAGTGGATCATGGCTTCGAGCGCCTCACGTACCGAGACATCGTCGTCGACGACGAAGACGACCGGCATGGCTTGCGCCAGCGAGAGTTCCGATTCACGTTCGACTACATATGCTGGTGTCATTGAGAACTCCATTCTAAGGCACCTGGATGAATTATTTGGCGTAGAGCGCGGCCCGGATCGCCCCGAGTAGAGAGGTATCGCTGAATGGCTTGAAGAGACATTCAACGGCGCCCTTTTCTAACACGCGTAGGCGGAGGGCTTCATCGCCATGCGCCGTGATGAAGATGATCGGAACGGTTTGGCGGCGCTGCTGCAGTTTGCGCTGCAGGTCCCAGCCGGACATACCGGGCATGCACATATCGAGGATCAGGCAGCGCGCCTCGCCAACACAGCTGGAGGCCAGGAACGCCTCCGCCGAAGAAAAGGCGCGCGACGCGAAGCCGAACTCGCCCAACAGGTCAGGTAGAGATTCGCGTACCGACTCGTCGTCGTCGACCACCGCGATAAGCGAGCGTTCGATCATCACGGGTCGCTCACGATCTGCTGTATGTCCGAGCGCAGCTGCAGGCCCTTGTCTGCAGAACCGTCCGCGGCCGCCATGCGTTCGGCTCGACACGGGATCGAGAATGAAAAGGTGGCACCAAAACGCTCGTTCGAGGTGGCCCACAAGCGACCACCGTGGCGCTCGATGATGCAGCGGCTTACGGACAGCCCGATGCCCAATCCTTCCCTCTTGGTCGTAAAAAACGCGTCGAAGAGCCTGTCCGCATGCTGCGGGGCGATGCCCTCGCCGGAATCAGTCACAGCGAGTCGTACGTGGTCACCATCGTCGCGCTCTATTTTGACCAGCATCTGCCGTGAGCGGTCATCGATGCCATTCATCGCCTCCATGGCGTTGAGAAGAAGGTTCAGCACCACCTGCTGGAGCTGGACCCTGTCGCCTGTGGCCGTCGGCAGGTTGTCGGCCGTCTCCAGTCGTAGCACGATCCGCTTCTTGCGAAGCTCTGCGCGCAGCAGTTCGATGACGTCGTTTGCGGCTTCGACCAGATCGACGGCATCCGCTGTTACCGCCCTCTTGCTGAATAGCGCGCGCAGACGTGTCATCATCTCCGAGGCACGCTGTCCGTCCCGGATCGTGCGCTTCACGGTGCCGAGCGCGCCCTCGACATTCGGTGGCTGTGCGCTCAGCATGCGCAAGCCTGTGTTGGCGTTGGTCATGATGCCGGCCAGCGGCTGGTTGATCTCGTGCGCAATCGAGGCGGTCAGCGCTCCCAGGCTGTTGACCCGGCTTGCGTGCGCCAATTCGGCGCGCAGGCCATAGAGCGCTTCTTCGGACTCGCGGCGTTCGGTGACATCATGTACGGCGCCGATGTAGTCCAGCCGGCCCTGCGCGTTACGCGTGGCGTGGGCCTGTATGCGCACATATCTGACTGAGCCGTCGGACAGCAGCAGGCGGTGCTCGAATTCCAGGTGCTGGCCATCCTGCGCCCGCTCGATCATTTCATGCAGCAGATGAAGATCGCCAGGGTGGACTCGCGCGGCGATCGTGTCCAGCGTGATTGTCACCCCTGGCTCGAGGCCGAAGATTCGATAGAGATGTTCCGACCAGGTGAATGAACCAGTCTCTGGGCGCCAGCTAAAGCTTCCGCTCAATGTGAGCTGCTCCACTTTGGCCATCAACGCCGCGCTCTTGCGCAATTGCTCCTGCGCCTGCTTGCGTGCGGTGATGTCACGTGTGACGCCCAATTGCACGATCGCGCCGTCGCTGTCGTGCATCGGCGCGGCATGGGTTTCGAGGTGCCTTCGCTCGCAGTGTGGCGAGATTAAGTCGAACTCCAGGACGCCATCCCTTCCCGAGCAAATGTTTCTGTTGAACTCGACATACCGCGCGCGATGTTCAGGAGCAACGAAATCGAAGTAAGACGCACCGATCGCGCCTTCCGCACGCAACGATCCCAAAGCGCGGCGTCCAGCCGAATTGATCCACAATACCGTACCGTTGTTAGCGAGGACCGTCACGCTTTCCGGTGTCGTGTCCACGATCGCACGGAAACGCTCCTCGCTTCGCTTCAGTGCGAGTTCGCTCCGTGCACGCTCGATCGCGATACTCGCGAGGTGTGTAAGCCGTCCTGTGAGATCGGTTTGAAACGGAGTGGGGATTCCAGGCTCCGACCGGAATATCGCGAATGTTCCCAGCACTTCGTTTGTACGCGACAGAATCGGCGTCGCCCAACACGCGCGCAGACCGTGCGCGAGAGTCAGGTCGCGCCATGCCCGTGGCCAGCGTGACTCGGTCGCGATATCTGATACGACTATCTGCTCGCCGAGGGATGCTGCTAATCCGCAGGGTCCCATGTCCAGGTGGACGCGGCCGCCACTCGACGGATAGGTGTAGGTCAAAGCGAGGCCTGGCGCGTTCACCCGCTGGAATGTCATTTCGCCGGGATCGATCAACGCGATGCTGCAGAAGCTGTCGCTCGCGATCTGTTCGACCAACAGGCATAAGTCATCGAGAACCGTGGGCAGAGGCAGGCCCATGGCGACCATTTCGAGCAGGCGCTTCTCGCCTGCAAGCAACGCCTCGGCCCGCTTACGGTCGTCGATGTCCGTCTGCAAGAAGTACCAAAGAGCGATTCGCCCCTCCTTATCCCGCAACGGAAAGCCCTGTACGCGAAACCACCGATAAACGCCGTCGTCGCGACGATGGCGGGACTCAAAATCGTATGGCTCGCCGGTTCTGATCGACGCATAAAAACGGGCAACAGTCGCGCGTCGATCATCCGGGTGGGTAAAGTCTCTGCTAGTCCACTGCTTTAGTTCTTCAACCGTCGCGCCAGAATATTTGAGCGTATGGCGGTTGGCGTGACATACCTCCCCCTCCGGCGTAAAAAGAATCACACGCGTAGGCAGCCCGTCTACGATTAGCCGAAAGCGCTCCTGGTGTGCCCGCAGCGCAGCTTCGGCCTGCTTACGGTCCTCGATATCCGTGTTGATACCGCACCACTTCACGACTTTTCCGGCAGCATCGACGACTGGGCTGACACAGCATAGAAACCAGCGATACGTGCCATCGAAGCGACGCATTCGCGCTTCCGCCTCGCCCCGCACGCCGGAAGCAACGACGACTCGCCAGACCTCCAGCAGT
Organism: Paraburkholderia sp. BR10923; assembly: GCF_040948765.1. Lineage (NCBI taxonomy): Bacteria > Pseudomonadati > Pseudomonadota > Betaproteobacteria > Burkholderiales > Burkholderiaceae > Paraburkholderia > Paraburkholderia sp. BR10923. Next base: position 14,970 of record NZ_JBFPKO010000020.1, read on the forward strand.
GCGGCTCGGTCCTCGGGATGGATCGCCGACTGCCAGCCCTCGCCGCACGCGTGCTCTACGGAAAGCCCCGTATATTCGCACCAAGGGCGATTGACGAATTCAATGCGGCCGTCCGGCACTGCGGTCCATACCAGGCCCGGGAGCGCATCCACAGTTCGACTGAGCTCATCTTCCATTGCGGTTCTTCTCTGCAGGATGTGCCGGCCTGACAGCGCTCGGTCGGCACCAGCAGCCGGGGCGGCGTTCGGCGAACTCGTGCTGCGCTTCTGGACGTCCGAAGAGGCGCACACGCCTATGGCTCGAAAAATATTAAGTATTCCATTCAGAATAAATCGTTCCGATGGGACCATTATTAGTGAGAAGGTGCACGGAAGTCGTGAGGAGGCGGTGATGTCGAGGTGGAGTTTTGGTGAGGACGGCTTTCGGCGATCAGAGCCCCCCGGTGGCGTAACTCGAATCCAATGCGCGGAGATCTCGCCATCGATCCCGCACTTGAGGTTCTTGCCGACGACGATCCTCTCGTACGAGCGCGACGCAGTTCGCAACTTCGAACGCGTTCGACATCGCATAGTATTCCGGCCTGCCTTTGATAATTTCGATGGAGCCTTGACGGTAGTTGTCGACCTTCGCCATACAGCGCCTCGACGTAGGGGGATGCTCATGCGGACGGTATTCAGCAAAGCTATAATTCCGACAACCGACCGGCTGGTGGAGAGACCCGATGGACGACCTCCGAGTGGGGAACTGGGTGGTCACCCCCAGCCTCAATAGCATCTCTTCCCTGGGCAGGACCGTTCGCGTCGAGCCAAAGGTAATGAAAGTCCTGGTGTGCCTGGCCCAGCACCCGGGCGACACGGTTTCCAAAGAGCAGCTTTTTCAAGCCGTGTGGCCCAGGACCGTGGTGACCGAGGATGTATTGAAGCGCTGCATCGCTGCGTTGCGCCGCGCCTTTGACGACGATGCCCGCGATCCACGCGTCATCGAGACCATTTCGAAACGAGGCTACCGGCTGGTCGCACCCGTAACCGCAGGCAGCGCCACGCCAGCCCCCACCGAGAGTGTGATAAACGATTCCATCGCGGTGCTGCCGTTCGTCAACATGAGCGCAGATCCGGAGCACGAATACTTTGCCGACGGAATCACTGAAGAAATCATCGACGCGTTAGCCCAGATCCGGGAGCTTCACGTCGTAGCGCGGAGCTCCGCCTTCTCGTTCAAGGGTAAACACATCGACCTGCGCATTGTCGGCGAGCAACTTAACGTCCGCACCGTTCTCGAGGGAAGTGTGCGCAGAGCCGGTAATCGGCTGCGTATCACGGCACAGCTCGTGTCTGCGGTAGACGGATATCATCTCTGGTCGGAGCACTATGACCGTGAGATGAAGGATGTGTTCACAATTCAGGAGGAGATTGCCCAGGCGATCGCGCAGCGGTTGAAGATCACGTTCCCGTGGGGTAGGAAAAACCTGGTGAACCCTGGAACCCCGAATCTCGAGGCCTACGAGTCCTACCTGAAGGGTCACGCTCTGCTCTACAAGAGGGGGCCCGCTATTTCCCGTGCCCTCGCCTGTTGCCAGCGGGCAGTGGATCTCGATCCAGACTATGCATTGGCGTGGGCCGGTCTTGCCGATTGCTACTCGATGCTTTGCTTCTACGGGTTTGCGGCTCCTCAGGCTTTCATGCCAAAGGCCATAGAGGCCGCTCGACACGCGGTGGCACTGGATTCATCGCTCGCCGAAGCACACTGCGTCCTGGGTGTCGCCTCCCTGCTCTGGGCCTGGAACACGGCGGAGGCCGAGCATGAGTTTCTTTGCGCACTACAGCTGAATCCGAAGTACATCTCTGCACTCGGATGGTACGGAAGCGCTTATCTCCAGTTCTCGGAAGGACGGCTGGCGGAGGGAATGGAGCAAGCGAAGTTAGCGCTGGCATCGGACCCGCTATCGGCCTACGCACACGCCCTATACGCGCTGACTTGTACTGTCGCAGGCAAAACCGGGGAAGGTGTGGAGTTCAGCGGGCGCGCCATCCAACTCGATCCGGAGAGCTTCCTTGCTAACTGGGTGCTGCAGATGGCACTGCTGGTGAATGGTCAGTTCGAAGCGTCCATCGCGGCGGGAGAATCGGCATTGGCGATGTCCGGCCGGCACCCTTGGTCCATGGCCTGGCTTGCCGTGGCCCTCGCAAGTTTGGGTAAAGCCACTGAGGCCGACGCGGTTTACGCGGAAATGCAGGCCCGAGCGCGTCGTGAATACGTTACGCCGACGTCACTCGCTATCGCGGCTTGCGCGGCGGCGAGGGAAGATGAGGCGATTCGCTACGCCCGCGAAGCGTACGAAATCCGCGACACCAATTTATTTTACTTTTCCAGATATTTTCCTTTGTCATACCGGTTGTATCGTTATCCGCAGTTTTGCGAAATCATTGCACGGATGGGGCACAGTGATTGGTTGCGCGATCAGCCGCCGCTAACGGTTGCGCAGGAGCCACGCAGCACAATTTTGCGCGCTGCTCCACCTGACAAGGCTCTTTAGATGGTCATGCAACTGGCTGCTCTATTCGAATAACGGACTTGCTGCCACGGCGCAATATCCCTCATCGCTCACGAAGCTGCGTTGCAGCACCGCCACTGGCGCGCGTTCAGGATGAAGTCTCCACTCCATGTTTATCAGATCGGCGAGCGAGCGGGCGCTCATCTTTCTCATGACGTGCCTGCGGTGCATCTTCACAGTGATTTCGCAGATGCCCAATTGGCCCCCCACCTGTTTGTTCAGAAGGCCGGTCACCACCAACGCCATCACTTCGCGCTCGCGTTGACTGAGCGCGGTGTAGCGATCCTGGATCGCCTGCAACTCGGCCTCCTCGCGCATTGCCGCACGGCTGCGCTCGATAGCCAGGCGAATGACATCGAGCAGGACACGGTCGTCAAAGGGCTTGGTGAGAATATCAAACGCCCCGGCTTTCATGGCCCACACCGCCGTGCGCACCTCATCGAAGCCGGTCATGAAGATGATTGGCATGTCGGTACGCTCGGTTGCAATCAGTTTCTGCAAGTCGAGGCCGCCGAGTTCGGGAAGACTGACGTCCAGCACCAGGCAGTTCGGGACCATCGGACGCGGGCGCCCAAGAAAGTCCTGCGCGCAAGCAAACATCTCAGGAATGAGGCCGGCAGAGCGAACCATTGCTTCGAGCGACTCACGCACCGAAACGTCATCGTCGACGACAAATGCCACCGGCGTGTCGTGCGGCGACGACGATTCGGATTCACGTTCAACTGCGTGGCAGGGTGTCATTACAAGCTCCATTCACAGGCACCTGGATGAATCATTCGATCCTGCAGTCCGATGCGGTCGCAGCCGTCATGCCCACGGACGTCCAGATCGGATCATCGACAATGTAGATCTGGTCTTCCTCGACGTGGATATCCGGAAAACGTTCCTGCATTGCGCGCCCATACGCCCAATGCGTCGCGGCGCGCCGCCGCGCCAGCAAGCCTGCTTCCGCGAGCATGAATCCGCCGGTGCAGATCGCGCCTATGCGCCTCGCGCTGATGCTCGCTTTGCGCAGGAACGCAACTATAGTGTCAGGAGGCGGCGAACTGAGCGGATCAATGACCCCGCCGACGATCCACGTGTCCACGTCGGCACGTTCGTGCAATGATCGTGTGCCCACTCTCGGGGGCCAGGTGACGAAACGCACTTCTCCGCCTACTGCGGAAAAGTTTTCAAGTGCGTAGAACGGTTCATCCGCTACGATGCTCGCCCGCTCGAACACCGACTGCGTCGCGAGATCCATGATCTGAAAACCCTCGCCAATCAGAAAGCCGATCCTGCACATGTCCGTTCTCCATCACGTCAGTCGGCGCTCGGTCGGCGCTCGCTGCCGGCCTCCGACATTTATCGGAGATCGCAGTTTTCTGACTCGCTCCGCCTCATGAACTTCAGTCATCTCCGCGGTACACTTTGCACAACAGACGACCGTCATATTCGAGCAATAGTTCACGCGCTTCTTGGCGTCATCCTTCAACTCGCCGCATTCATCGCAGCGAGTCAAGGCACGGACCTGCAACGGTCGTGAGCGCCACCGTTCGAGTGCGTTCATGTCAGCAGCCTTCACGTTGATCTCGGGTGCCGACGGCGATGATGTTCATCGCCATCTTCCGTAGTTCTATCGACGCCGGATCATCTCGGCGTAGTTCAAGCAAATCTCTTGCGTACATGCTCATCATGGTCCTTTCGATAAATATGAGACTATGGTCAACAGTCCGGTCTTGATCATCCCGCCGCGTCTACACCATCTCCTTCAAAAATATGGTTACGACGGGAGCATTATTGGTGTGGATGTGCCCGAAAGTCGTGAGAAGACCGTAATGTCGCGGTGGAATTTTGGTGAGGACGGTACCATCGTTCGATGGAATCATTCGCCAGCCTTTGGTGTGCGCACCTCTTCCGGGAACTGCTCGAAGCGCAGCACGCGCTCGAGGGTGCCCGCTCGCCGCACCCCGACCAGCCCGCTGGCGGCAATCGAGGCGCTCTATGCCGGCGTATTGCTCGTCGAAATCCGGGATGCCAAGGCTGCCTTGCATCCGGATCCGGCTGCTGGCAACCGATGACTTTCAGACGCGTCGCGCTGCAACAGGGGCGCAGATTCCTTTGCGACAACCTGAAGATCAGTGCCCAGCTCGCCAGGGAGCTATGCAAGCGCGTCTCCGTAGCCGCGCATCAGCGCATCGGGAGATGCGCACGGGGAGATCCAGGCGCCTTGCAAGCACGCATTCAAACACCGCTTTAGGGTGTGCGCGCCGGTCTGATCGACCAGCGCGAATTGCATTGCAACCACCGCGACAGACGCGCTCCACGGCGAGATCGCCCTACAGCTCCTCTGCGTCCGCGAATGCCCGTGCGAACGGTATTCAGCAAAGCTATAATTCTGACAACCGACCGGCTGGAGGAGAGACCCGATGGACGACCTCCGAGTGGGGAACTGGGTGGTCACCCCGAGCCTCAACAGCATCTCTTCCCTGGGCAGGACCACTCGCCTCGAGCCCAAAGTAATGGAAGTCCTGGTGTGCCTGGCCCAGCACCCAGGGGACACGGTTTCCAAAGAGCAGCTTTTTCAAGCCGTGTGGCCCAGGACCGTGGTGACCGAGGATGTATTGAAGCGCTGCATCGCCGCGTTGCGCCGCGCCTTTGACGACGATGCCCGCGATCCACGCGTCATCGAGACCATTTCGAAACGAGGCTACCGGCTGGTCGCACCCGTAACCGCAGGCAGCGCCACGCCAGCCCCCACCGAGAGTGTGATAAACGATTCCATCGCGGTGCTGCCGTTCGTCAACATGAGCGCAGATCCGGAGCACGAATACTTTGCCGACGGAATCACTGAAGAAATCATCGACGCGTTAGCCCAGATCCAGGAGCTTCACGTCGTAGCGCGGAGTTCCGCCTTCTCGTTCAAGGGTAAGCACATCGACCTGCGCATTGTCGGCGAGCAACTGAACGTGCGCACCGTTCTCGAGGGAAGTGTGCGCAGAGCAGATAATCGGCTGCGTATCACGGCACAGCTCGTGTCTGCGGTAGACGGATATCATCTCTGGTCGGAGCACTATGACCGTGAGATGAAGGATGTGTTCGCAATTCAGGAGGAGATTGCCCAGGCGATCGTGCAGCGCTTGAAGATCACGTTCCCGTGGGGTACGAAAACCCTGGTGTACCCTCGAACCCCGAATCTCGAGGCCTACGAGTCCTACCTGAAGGGTCACGCTCTGCTCTACAAGAGGGGGCCCGCTATTGCCCATGCCCTCGCCTGTTGCCAGCGGGCAGTGGATCTCGATCCAGACTATGCATTGGCGTGGGCCGGTCTTGCCGATTGCTACACGACCCTTTGCTGGTACGGGTTTGTAGATCCTCGGTCTTTCATGCCAAAGGGCATAGAGGCCGCTCGACACGCGGTGGCACTGGATTCATCGCTTGCCGAAGCACACTGCGCCCTGGCTCTCGCCGCCCTGATCGGGGCCTGGAACACGGCGGAAGCCGAGCATGAGTTTCTTTGCGCACTACAGCTGAATCCGAAGTACATCCCGGCACTCTGCTGGTACGGAATTCTTTATCTCCAGTACTCGGAAGGGCGGCTGGCGGAGGGAATGGAGCAAGCGAGGTTAGCACTGACAGCGGACCCGCTATCGGCCTACGCGCACGCCATATACGCTCTGACTTGTATTGTCGCAGGCAAGACCGGGGAAGGTGTGGAGGTCAGCCGGCGCGCCGTCCAACTCGATCCCGAGAGCTGGCTTGCTAATGGAGTGCTGCAGGCGGCACTGCTGGTGAACGGTCAGTTCGAAACATCCGTCGCGGCGGGAGAAGCGACTTTGGCGATGTCCGGCCGGCACCCTTGGCCTATGGCCTGGCTTGTCGTGGCCCTCGCAGAATGGGGCAAAGCCACTGAGGCCGACGCGGTTTACGGCGAAATGCAGGCCCGAGCGCGTCGTGAATATGTTACGCCGACGGTACTCGCTATCGCGGCTTGCGCGGTGGCGAGGGAGGACGAGGCGATTCGCTACGCCCGCGAAGTCTACGAAATCCGCGATCCCAATTACCTGCAATTATCCAGATACTTTCCCATGGCGTCCTGCTTGTATCGCTATCCGCGGTTTTGCGAAATCATCGCACAGATGGGGCGCAGCCAATGGTTGCAAGATCGACCGCCACTGACGCCTAGCCAGGAGCCACGTGCACAGGAATGAATTTAGGCTGCGCATGGCTGCCTGCACCACTACAGCAGATGTCATCTCCACGGACAAGCCGAATGTATTTGCCGTCTCTGCCAGTACGCGAGGCGCTCGGCTGTCGGGGCTGGTCCTGACCACCTTCTCGTTGACCAACGATTAGAGTGGCTCCTTCAGGCCATCGGGCCGTCGAAGTCAAGCTATTTCTCACAAACGACGGCCGACATGACAAGCGGCATGACCTCTCTCACTGTCGCCGGGCTTCCGGCTTCACTGATGCGATTGTTGACCGTATCTTTCCCGGCCATCACGACGACCCCATAGACCTGGTGGGGCACTTCAGCTCCGCCTCGCCTCTGAATGAACATGTCGTCGTTATGGGCGTAGCCAAAAACGGCCCGCACCCTGAATCCAAAAGCGGTGAAGTTCTGATTCGGTTTCACCCGATACACGTTGACCGCATTGTCCGACACTTTCATCGGTCGCGGATCGATCTCCTTTCCTTCGACCAACTGTTCAATGAATGTGTGCGGACCAGCACGGCAATCGAAGTTTGCACCGATCTCGTGTGCGTGTATTACCCTCGATACGATGGTTGTTCCGATGGCTGCGCATCGAATGAAATGAGAGACTTTCACGGATACCTACCTTTGGAAAATCGGTTCAACTATTCAGTAATCCCATCGTCGCACGATCGCATTTGCGCCGCGAGATCCGCTCACGCGGCTCTTCTCGGACGTGGCGGGATAATCGCCTGCAGCCGACACTGCGCGCTGCCTCACTGCTCGCTATCTCTTGACTCTCCTGATCGTTCATTTTCAAAAGGAAGATTAACCGTTAGCCGGTACGCGTTTCAATTGCACTATGGTATAGCCCAAGTTCACACTTCCGCAGCGGCGGAGCCAACGTCTTGTCAGACAAAATCAGAGCGCCAATATAGCCTTCTCGCTACGGCCGGTGAGTCAGTCGCCGGAGGTCGCGCGTCCACTGATATTCTCGGGATGCCAAGTTGAATAGCCCAAACGCATCCACAGATATCATCGCAGATGCGTTCGCCCGAGCAGGGCGTTCGGCGGGACTAAACACCGCATCACCGCGACGGATTGCAAGTTGCGACAAAACGCACACACCGGGGGTCCTCGCAAAACGACGACGCCAGCGTTGCTCGCCATAGTGGCATCGCCCTGGCTCCACCCACCGGATAATGAGAGTATCTTCAAACTGTTCAAGAACTTCAATCTGGACACGCGCTACTTCTACTTCAGAGCACTCTCTCGTCATCATTAGCTACTCCTGAAATCGGCCCGTTTCAATCATCCGCGTATCCATGTGTTTGAGACACTTCATCCAATTCACCCTGAACGGCGAATCATGTGTTCGATGCCGTGAGTGAACAGCGCGACATGACAGCAACTCTAGGATGCAAGCGGTGTGGCGGTCCACTGCACAATGGCTTACCTACATCTATGTGTCGATGGGAAGTAGCGTCATGTCATAGCTAACCCAAAGTGTATTTGCGTCTTCGCGTGGCCTACTCTAGATTGGCTCGTAGGCGGAAAGCCTTCTTGTGGATTTCAGGAAAGCGGCTGACCTGCGCAACCCGAGGGACTAATTTTCTTTAAAGCCATTGACGCGGCGGCGTTGAGTGTCTCCCCGCTTGGTGGCCTGGATCTCCTCGGCCAGCTCGTCATGCACATACCACCGAGATTCGTGGGCAACCGGGTGCCGCAATGGGCATCGTCTCCGTTGCTTCCGGACCTACGGATCGGGTTCGAGGTCGTGCTCATCGGCGCACCGCTGATTGTGACCGCGATCTAACCCTCGTTGCTATCGCTTCCTGAGAACCGGAGCAATCAGTGGTCTGCTTCACCAATTGGTGAACTTGAACATCGAGCGTTTACACCATCGGAGAATGGTGTGTCTTGAAATCTCCGATTATCCTTTTGTCTAAGACGTCCTAAATGAATGAGGAAAAGAACAGAAGAGTTTACGAATTGAACACTTCCGAGCGTCTCAGGCAAGGCAGGCGCCTGTTGTTAATACTCGTTCCAGGTGTGAGGACGCATGCGGCAGCGAACGCAACATGCATCCACGCGCACGATGCAGCGCCACGCGTTGAGCATTTCACGCAGTTTATATGAGCCAGTCTCCGCTTGCCGTCTCAGTCGAAACAGGCCGCGCAGTTTTGATACGGATTTCAACTATGTCAGACTCTCCTCTCACGTCACGCCGCGGCTTCCTGCGCACGGCGGCAGTACTCGTTCCTGCAGGAGCACTTGCCGGCTGCGAACGCGGCTCGCGAGCTTCCCCCGGTACTGCGCAGCAAGGCGGCCAGCCTTCCGAGTCCGCGGGTGTGGCGCATCAAGTCCACGGAGACTACAAGCCGCGCTTTTTCGACGCCCGTGAGTGGGCGTTCCTGCAAGCGGCCGTGGACCGCATGATTCCCGCGGATTCCGAAGGCCCTGGCGCGCTAGCGGCCGGCGTGCCCGAATTCATCGATCGGCAGATGGACACGCCCTACGCGCACGGCGCGCTCTGGTACATGCAGGGGCCGTTTCAGCAAGGCGTGCCCGAACTCGGCTATCAGTTGAAGCTCGTGCCGCGCGACATCTACCGGCTCGCCATCAAGGCCGTGAACGCGTACTGCTCGAAGGCCTACGGCAAGGACTTCGACGCGCTCGACGCCAATACGCGCGACAGCGTGCTGACGGCGCTCGAAGCGGGCAAGGTCGACATGGACGGCGTGCCCGCCTCCGTGTTCTTCGGCCAGTTGCTGCAGAACACGCGCGAAGGCTACTTCTGCGACCCGATCCACGGCGGCAACCGCGACATGGCCGCGTGGAAGATGATCGGCTTCCCCGGCGCGCGCGCCGACTTCATGGATTTCGTGAACCAGAACGGCAAGCCCTATCCGTACGGCCCGGTTTCGATCAACGGGGAGCGTGCGTAAATGACCCAGAAGAAACCGCATGTCGATGCCGTGGTGGTCGGCTTCGGCTGGACCGGCGCGATCCTCGCAAAGGAACTGACCGAGGCGGGCCTGAAGGTGGTGGCGCTGGAGCGCGGCGAGTACCGCGACACCTACCCGGACGGCGCATACCCCAACACAATCGACGAGCTCACGCACAACGTCCGCAAGAAGCTCTTCCTGGATCTTTCAAAGACCACGGTCTCGATCCGCCACGGCGTGAACGACACGGCGCTGCCCTACCGCCAGCTTGCGGCGTTCCTGCCCGGCGAAGGCGTGGGCGGCGCGGGCCTGCACTGGTCAGGCGTGCATTTCCGCATCACGCCGGAAGAGCTGCGCATGAAGAGCCACTATGAGGAGCGCTACGGCAAGAAGTTTATCCCCGCAGGCATGACGATCCAGGACTACGGCGTGAGCTACGACGAACTGGAACCGCACTTCGACTTCGCCGAGAAGGTGTTCGGCACCTCGGGCCAGGCGTACAAGGTGCAGGGCAACGTGGTCGGCGACGGCAATGTGTTCGAGGCGGCGCGCAGCGACAACTTTCCGTTGCCCGCGCAATTGAACACGTATTCCGCGCAGCGCTTTTACGACGCAGCGAAAGCGCTCGGCCTGCATCCCTACCGACTACCCTCGGCCAACACCTCGGGCCCGTACACCAACCCCTATGGCGTGCAGATGGGCCCATGCAACTTCTGTGGCTACTGCAGCGGCTACGCGTGCTACATGTACTCAAAGGCCTCGCCGAACCTCAACATCCTGCCCGCGCTCAAGCAGGAGAAGCATTTCGAGCTCCGCTCAAAGTGCCACGTGCTGCGCGTCGAGCTCGACGACACGAAAAAACACGCCACGGGCGTCACTTACGTCGATCCCGCGGGCCAGGAAGTGTTCCAGCCCGCCGATCTCGTGATCGTCGCCGCGTTCCAGTATCACAACGTGCACCTCTTGCTGCTCTCGGGCATCGGCAAGCCCTATGACCCGATTTCGGGCGAAGGCGTGGTGGGCCGCAACTTCGCATACCAGAACCTCTCGACCATCACGGCTTTCTTCGACAAGGACACGTGGACGAATCCGTTCATCGGCGCGGGCGGCAACGGCGTGGCCGTGGACGACTTCAACGCCGACAACTTCGACCACGGGCCGCTTGGCTTCGTCGGCGGCTCGCCGCTCTGGGTGAACCAGGCGGGCGTGAAGCCGATCAGCGGCATCGCCACACCCGCGGGCACGCCGAACTGGGGCACCGGGTGGAAGAAGGCCGTGAAGGACCACTATGCGCACACCATTTCGATGGACGCGCACGGCTCCAATATGTCGTACCGCGACGTGTACCTCGACCTCGATCCGACCTATCGCGACTCCTACGGTCAACCGCTCTTGCGCATGACCTTCGACTGGAAGGACAACGACATCAAGATGGCGCGGTACGTGACGGGCCAGATGCAGAAGATCGCCGAGGCGATGGACCCAAAGGCCATCAACGTCTACACGCGCGAATTCGGCGCCCACTTCGACTCACGCCGCTATCAGACCACTCACCTCGTGGGCGGCGCCGTGATGGGCACCGATCCGAAGACGAGTGTCATCAACCGCTATCTGCAATGCTGGGACGTGCCCAATGTGTTCGTGATGGGCGCATCCGCGTTCCCGCAGGGGATCGGCTACAACCCCACCGGCCTCGTCGCCGCTCTCGCCTACTGGTCCGCGAAAGCGATTCGCAGCCAGTATCTGAAGAACCCCGGCCCCTTGGTGAGCGTGTGAGAACCCCATGACGATCATGAAGAAAAACCTGGTCCCCATGCGATTCGCTCGTAAAAGCGCACGCGGCGCACTGCGCCGCCTGAACCCCGTTTCGAAGGCGGCGATCACGCTCGCCGCCTGTGCTGTGTTATCCATGGCGTTTGCGCTGCTCACGGCCCGTGCCGCCAACGCCACTGCCAAGCCCGCAGACCCCGACCTCGTCGCGCACGGCGAGTACCTCGCTCGCGCTGGCGACTGTATCGCTTGCCATACCGCCCAGGGCGGCAAGCCCTTCGCGGGCGGACTGAAGTTCGATACGCCCATCGGCGCGATCTACTCCACGAACATTACGCCCGACGCCGGGAGCGGCATCGGAAAATGGAGCTACGACGATTTCGCGAAAGCCGTGCGCCAGGGCGTGCGCCCGAACGGCGAAACGCTCTACCCGGCGATGCCCTACCCGTCGTACGCGCGCCTTTCCGACGACGACACGAGGGCGCTCTACGCGTACTTCATGCGGGGCGTCGCGCCCGTACACGCGCAGAACCGCGCCGCGCACATCCCTTGGCCGCTCTCGATGCGCTGGCCGCTTTCGATCTGGCGCACGCTATTTGCGCCCAAGGTGCAGGTGTTCGACGGCTCGCACTATAGCGACACGGTCGTCGCGCGCGGCGCGTATCTCGTGCAGGGCCTGGGCCATTGCGGCGCGTGCCACACACCGCGGGCGCGCACGATGCAGGAACTCGCGCTCACCGACCTCGAAGGCGACGACTTCCTCGCGGGCGGCGCACCGATCGACGGCTGGGTGCCGTCGAACCTGCGCGGCAACGCGCGCACGGGCATCGGCGCGTGGTCCGAGGACGACATCGTGCAGTTCCTCAACTCGGGCCGCAATCTGCACACGGCCGCTTTCGGCGGCATGACCGACGTGGTTCAGCACAGCATGCAGCACATGACCGATGCGGACCTGCTCGCGATGGCTCGGTACCTCAAGACACTGCCCTCGAACGACCCGAAGGAAACGCCCTACGCCTATAACGCCATCGCCGCGAACGCGCTGCAAAGCGGCGACGCGAGCGCACGCGGCGCAGCCGTCTATCGCGACAACTGCATGGCCTGCCACCGCAGCGACGGGCGCGGCTACACGCGCGTGTTTCCGGCGCTCGGCGGCAATCCGGTGGTGCAGGGCAAAGACCCCACATCGTTGATTCATGTACTGCTCAGCGGCAACACGCTCGAAGGCACGAAATCGGCGCCCTCGCCGTTCACGATGCCGGCGTTCGGCTGGCGCCTGTCCGATCAGGACGTAGCCGATGTGGCCACCTTCGTGCGCTTCAACTGGGGCAACACCGGCGCGCCGGTCATCGCCGACGACGTCGCCAAGGTCCGCAAGATGATGGCCGTCAACGCGCCCGAACTGCCGCCGGGCGCCTCGTTCAAGCACTAACGCTAACGCCAATGCGGTAACTCGCTGGCGCTTTCAGTCGCGTCTTCTTCCAGCACCCGCCGCTGGCCGGCTGGGCCGTTCCACTCGTGTATCGGTCCATTGTTAATGGTCGTGATAGCACATGATCAAAAAGCTTCTGATTTCTGCACCGATTCTCTTGTCGCTAGCGGAAACAGCCAGCACGGGCGTGTGGGCTACTCTTGCCTCGCGTATACCGTCAGTCAGCCAAACCCGTGCTACGCCCCCCCGGTAAGCATCTCAGCGAAAAAATACCGTCAGGTCGCGTTTGCGCATCTGACGGTATACGGATTTCCTGGCGAATGGCTTTTCGAGCTAGCGCGAGGTCAACTGCTGCTTCCAAGGTCCAACGGACGTCCAAATCTTCATGCTCAACGGCAAGTGGTTTGCTGAATCGACAAACTTCAGCATCACACTGTGGTGAACAGCAAAATCATTTCATGCACACCGGGTGCCGGACTCGGCAGATTTAAGCGTTAGGGACTAGACGGATGTGTATTCAGTCCTGGCACGATGCACGCAATTGACCCAGGCGCTTAACGCCAGGCAGGCCGGCGAATTTTTCTCTGGATTGTTTGTCGGGAGGACCTGGCGCCACGGACTTTCCGAAGCGCCCCCGCAGTCAGTCGGAGCCAATGCCACTGTTAGCGGACTTTGCTTGCCGCTGCGATGATCGCGTCGGCAACCGCCTTCGGCTGACTCAACATCGGGACGTGACTCGAGTTGACATGCGTCGTCGTTGCGCCGATCTGTTTGGCCATCGCTTCCTCGGCGTGCGGATCGATCATCCGATCCTGGTTGGCGACCAGGTACCATGACGGCTTCGTGTGCCACGCTGCAGTGCCCACCTTGTCGTCCAGGGCGCCCGCGAACCAGGGGCCCTGGGTCGCGGCGAGGATGCGCGCTTGCGCCGGCGGCAGGTCCTGGGCGAAATCGTTCACCACGCCTTTGGTGGACAACGTCAGGAAATTCGCGGAGTCTTTCTTGAACTCGCCCGCCCCGGGCGTCGCCGGCTTGCCTTTGAACAAGTCGTTGACCGATTCGCCGCTATCCGGGACGAGAGCGGCGACGTACACGAGTGCCTTGACCTTGTCGTCGTTGCCGGCCTGGGTGATTACGGCGCCGCCCCACGAATGGCCGACGAGCACGACCGGACCGGTTTGCTGGTCGATTGCGCGCTGGGTGGCTGCCGTGTCATCCGCAAGCGAGCTGAGCGGGTTCTGAACCGCAACCACGTGAAGACCGCGCGCTTCGAGCAACGGGATCACCTTGTCCCAACTCGATCCGTCGGCGAAAGCGCCGTGCACCAGGACGATATTCGTTCCTTTCAGATCCTGCGGCGGGGCGGCAAGGGCGGCGTTCAGCGAAAATGCGCTCCCGATCAATAGCGCCGAAGCGAGATATCTCTTCAACTGATGGTTCATGATGGGCGTTTCCTCAAGGGTGTAGAGTGAGCCACCAGTATCGCGAGCAGCCTGTCCGGACGGTATCGGTCAAATAACCGACCCCGCCGCAAGCCGGCGATGGGCATCGTGCCCATCCTGGATGGACGCCATTTAGGCCCGAGTCCTAGGGGCATCGTCAGAGATGAACGACGACGGTTTCGCAATTCGTGTTTTCGACGCGGTCAAGGCGCTTGCCTTTATCGGCGACCTCAGCATGGGCCAGCCGACCGACCACTCGTCGCGCACGGCGTGGCTCGCGGCCCGGCTGGCCCGCGCGTCCGGTCTCGACGAATCCAGCCGCACCGCGGCGGTGGAGGCTTCGCTGTTGCGCTGGTCCGGTTGCACCGCGAATGCGTCGGGATTCACCGATGTGCTCGGCGACGATGTCGCGGGGCGAGAGGCCATGCTGGCGCTGCGACCCGACTGGGCAGGACCGCTTGAAGCGCTCGGCGGGGTGAGGGTCGCTCTGACGCCCCTGACTCAGATCCATTGCGAGGTGTCCAGCGAAGTCGCGCGGATCATGGGACTTGAGCGCGAGACCGAGGCCACCCTGCGGCACATCTTCGAGAAGTGGGACGGCAGCGGCATGCCAGACCGGTTGCCCGGCGCCGCGGTGCCGGATGCCGTATTCGTGGTGTGGCTGGCCGGCGACCTGGAAATATTCAGCCGTGTCTACGGACTCGAGCGTGCGCTCAAATCGATCGCCCACCAGGCCGACGCGCGCTATCCGCGGGGTTTGGCGATGATCGTCATCGCGCAGGCGTCGCAATGGCTGGATGCTCTGGAGCATACCGAAGTGGCTCGGGCCGACAAGGAGCTGATGACGCCGCAGATGCGCCAGACGACGTCGGCCGAACTCATCGCCGACGTCATCGATCTCAAGCTGCCGTGGATGACGGGATTCTCGCGCGCAGTCGCGGCGACGGCCGCCACGTGCTGCGCACGGCTCGCGCTCGACGCAGCGGCACAGGACCGCCTCTACTGCGCAGGCCTGATTCACGGCATAGGGCGCGCGGCAGTGCCCAATGCGCTGTGGCAATCGGCGGGACGTCTATCCGTATTCGCGTGGGAAAAAGTACGGCTCGTCCCGTATTGGACCGCGCGCGCGGGCAAGCAGACCGGGGCGCTCGCGCACGTCGCCGAGCTTGCATCGTACGCATACGAACGGCTCGACGGCTCAGGGTATTTTCGAGGCGTGAGCGGCGAAGCGTTGACGCTCGAGGCGCGTATTCTCGCCGCGTCAGTGGCGTGGGTCGCCCTGCGCGCCCTGCGGCCCTGGCGCGACGCCATGCCGGCGGACGAAGCCGAGAAGGTGCTACGCGCGGAAGCGGACCAGGGACGATTCGATAGCGATATCGTCGATGCGTTGATCGTTTCCAGGCCTACGCCACGTGGCGGCACCCGCTCGCGGCAGCAGGCGGCGAGTCTGTCGGCGCGTGAAACGGACGTGCTACGTGCGATCAGCCTCGGTGCGAGCAACAAGGAGATCGCTCGCGAACTGGCGCTGAGTCCGAGCACGGTGCGCACCCATGTCGAAAGCGTGTTTCGCAAGCTCGGCTGCTCCACGCGTGCTGCGGCGACATTGAAGGGCTCGACCATGGGGCTGCTGTGAGCGGGCTGGCGGCCGATCAGCCGTTTCCTAAAGGCTGCTGGTACTGACGCGCCCACGGCCACCGCATACTCCAATAGTCGATAAGACTCACGACCCCCGCAACTCACGGACCCCCTTACCTATCCGCCGCCGAAGTAGCGTCCGCAATGTGACGCCGTCTGCGTAGCCGACCTGCTCGGCGATGCGATCCACGCTGTCCTTGCTCGTTTTCAGCAGATGAACGGCGCGCTCGACCCGCAGATCCTGTATGTACTCGACGGGCGTTTTACCGAGCACTTCATTCAGACGCCGCGTCAACGTTCGCGTGGACGTAGCCAATGCGTTCGCGACGTCGTCAAGGGCGATGGCCGTGTCGAGGTGTTCGCGCACCCAGCGGTCGAAACGCTCGACGAGCGGGTCCGAATGGGCCAGGTGATCGGAGATCGCAAAGGCCGACTGCGAGGGTCGCGAATCGAATACGAGGTACTTGCCCACCAACGCCGCAAGCTCCGGGCTGTTGTTGCGGATCAACCAGAGCGCCAGGTCGAGATGGCTCAGGGCGGCCCCTGCCGTCACTGTGTCGCCGCTGGGAACCACGATGCGATGCACATCCAGATGCACGCGCGGGTAACGTTGCCGAAACACCGGCGAGAGCCACCAGGTGGTGGTGGCTTCGCCCCCGTCGAGCAAGCCGCTTTCGGCCAGCACGAAGGTGCCCGTGCAGGCAGCGCCGATATGGGCGCCGGCATGGTGCCACGAGCGCAATGCACCTAGCGCTTCGATCACGTCGGCCCGGCCGAGCGAAGGCACGAGCAGGTCCGTCGTCGTCCTGTTGAGCGCGGGTACGACGACCCAGTCCGGGGCGGCCGCATCTCTCATATCGCGGACGGGAACCTGCAGCCCAAGCGCGGTGCGCACTTCTGGGCGCATCCCTACAACGGTGATGTCGAAGCCCGGTGTGGCCATCCCCGTCGCGCGCGCGAGTTCGTTGGCCGTCGTCAAGGCGTCGAGCACCGTGGTGAGGCCGGTGTCGAACACCCCCTCGAGCGCGAGGACATATATTCGCATGGCGGGATTGATACCAAAATTGTCGATTGAGACAGTATTCTCCCAGGCGCTCCATTTGTAAAGTTTGGCTCACCGGGTGAATGGATCACGCGGAACTGGAGAGCAAAGATGATCACGAAAGCGCTATTCGTACGACTTGAAGCCAAGCCGGGCAAGGAGCAGGCGGTCGCAGACTTCCTCGACACTGGCCTCGAACTCACGAATCGGGAGGCGACCACACCGATCTGGTTCGCCCTCAGACTGTCACCGACGACGTTCGGCGTCTTCGACGCCTTTGCGAGCGAAGAGGATCGCCAGGCACACCTGCACGGGAGCATGGCCGGTGCCCTGATGGCTCGGGTCGACGAGATGCTTGCGAGCCCTCCGTCGCTCGAACCGATCGACGTTCTGGCTATGAAGAACAGGCTGCCGTGATTCGCGGTTAGCCATCACCGATCAATCCTCGCCCGTCAAGCGCGATTGCGCGAAACGACGGCACGTAGGTACAACCTGGGAGCTTCAAATGTCTGTACTGCGAAACAAACTGGCCATTGCCGCCCTGATTGCCCTGGGCACCACGATGGCGCACGCCGAGGCGAAGGCGGCCTCGAAAGATGTTGTCATTGTCCACGGCGCACTGGTGGATGGTTCCGGGTGGCGGGCCGTCCACGACCTCCTGGTCAAGGATGGTTACCATGTGGCGATCGTGCAAGAACCGCTCACGGGCCTCGCCGAGGACGTCGATGCGGCCAGGCGCGTCATTGATCAGCAGCAGGGCCCGGTGGTGCTGGTCGGTCACAGCTACGGCGGCTCCGTGATCACGGAGGCAGGTGCGGACCCGAAGGTCAGCTCGCTCGTCTACGTGGCCGCACTGCAACCCGATGCGGGCGAAGCCAGCGGCCAGCTTTTGCAAAAGTTCGCCGCGCCCAACGATGCGATGCGAGCGACGCCGGATAAGTATTTCTTCCTCCCGCCTGCGAAGTTTCGTGAGAACTTCGCAGCGGACGTCTCGCCCTCGGACGCGCAATTCCTGGCGGACTCACAGGACCAACTCGCCGAGAAAGCATTGGGCGCGCCGGTCTCCGTGGCGGCATGGCGAACCAAGCCCAGCTACGCCATCCTGACTACACAGGATCACATGGTGAGCCCTCAGCTTCAGCGCTGGATGTATCAGCGCTCGGGTGCCAAGGTGACCGAGGTGAGCGCAAGCCACGCTGTCTTTATCTCTCAGCCAGCCACGGTCGCGCGAGTGATTGAGGCTGCGGCGAAGTCGACGAACTGACCGGTGATCGTCTCGATGGGGCACCTGTCGGCTTTGCGCCGACGGCCGACAACGTCGCCAGTCGGCCCGCCCCATCGCAGATAGCCACGGTGGTTCTCAAATCGCGTCAATCGCAGGTGCATGCCACTCAGCTTGGCACATGACCACAACCCTTCACGGATGTCCCCACCATGCTATTACTGATCCTTGCCTACCTCGGCGGTGCATTGACCATTCTGAGTCCGTGCATCCTGCCGGTGCTACCTTTCGTATTTTCGCGAGCAGACCGCCCGTTCGCGCGCAATGGACTGCCGATGCTAGTGGGCATGGCGCTGACCTTTGCCGTGGTCGCCACGCTGGCCGCCGTCGGCGGCGGCTGGGCCGTGCGCGCCAACCAGTACGGCCGCTTCGTCGCCCTCGCCGTGCTCGCCGTGCTTGGCCTGACCTTGCTGTCGGAGCGCGTCGCCGAATGGATCACCCGTCCGTTCGTGGTGCTTGGCAACAAGCTCACCGAGCGCACCGGGAGCCAGGACGATTCGGTACTCTCGGCGGCCGGGCTGGGCGTGGCCACGGGGCTGCTGTGGGCGCCCTGCGCGGGCCCGATCCTGGGCCTGCTGCTCACGGGTGCGGCCCTCAAAGGCGCCAGCGTACAGACAACGTTGTTGCTGCTCACCTACGCGGCGGGCGCGGCGACCTCGCTCGCGCTGGCGCTGCTGATTGGCGGACGCGTCTTCGCCTTGATGAAGCGTTCGCTGGGCGCGGGCGAATGGGTGCGCCGCGCCCTTGGCGTGCCCGTGCTGGCGGGTGTGGCCACCATCGCGCTGGGGCTGGATACCGGGCTGCTGACACGCGTGTCGCTGGCCAGCACGGGCGGCATCGAACAGAAGCTGATCGACGCGGCGCGTCCTGCGCCTCTCGTGCAGATCGCCGTGAAGGCCGGCGATACGCTGCCAGTGGAAGGCGATTTGCCCGCGCTCGATGGCGCCACCCAGTGGCTCAACAGCCCACCGCTCACGGCGCAGTCGCTGCGCGGCAAGGTGGTGCTGGTCGACTTCTGGACCTACTCCTGCATCAACTGCATCCGCTCGCTGCCGTACGTGCGGGGCTGGGCTGACAAGTACAAGGATTACGGCCTGGTGGTGCTCGGCGTGCACGCGCCCGAGTTCGCGTTCGAGAAAGATCCGGGCAACGTCGCCCACGCCGTGAAGGACCTGGGCGTGAACTACCCTGTCGCACTCGACAACGGTTACACCATCTGGAAGGCCTTCAGCAATGAGTACTGGCCTGCGCATTACTTCATCGACCCGCAGGGGCATATTCGTCACCACCATTTTGGCGAGGGCGACTACAAGCAAAGCGAGGACGTGATCCGCCGGCTGCTCGCCGAGGCCGGCCAGAAGAACCTGCCTGACGGCTACGTGCAACCGGTCGCGCAGGTCGCACAGGCCGCCGCCAGCTCGGGCGATGCCAATCGCTCGCCGGAAACCTACGTGGGCTACGCACGCGCACAGAACTTCGCCGGTGGGCCGGTGGCGCAGGACGCGACTGCTACGTATCACGCGGCCCAGACCCTGAAGGTCAACCAGTGGTCGCTCGACGGGCGCTGGTTGGTGGGCGACGAAACTGCGCGGCTTGACAGCCCTGACGGACGCATTGTTTATCGCTTCCGTGGCCGTGACTTGCATATGGTGCTGGGGCCCGGCGGCGACGGCCAGCCCGTGCGCTTTCGCGTGCTGATCGACGGCAAGGCGCCAGGTGCCGACCGCGGCACGGACATCGATGTGAATGGCAACGGAACGGTCACCGGGCAGCGTCTCTACCAGCTCGTGCGGCAAGCCCATGGCAGCGGCGAACGCACCTTCGAAATCACGTTTCTCGACCCGGGCGTGCTGGCTTACGCGTTCACGTTCGGCTGAGTCCCACCTTGGCGCAAGAAGAGCCTCATGCCCCACCTTCACACCGTAACCGCCTCCCCACAGGGTGGAAACTTCGCCGCCTCGCAGCATCCACAAGGGTGCTCGCCCGAGGTTCGCGCGAGCTTCCTGTCGCTGAGCTGATCTCAAACGTCCGGATGACGCCGTGCGAACGGCGGTCGGTCCGCGCATTGCGCCGTGTCGGTTGGGAGATATATTTTCGGGTGTCGCCCTCCGCCCCTGGGAAGGTCTGCGGCCCATTTCAGCGCGACATTGGCTGAGGGCGCGCGCAGTCGCCCCGGCTGTCTCGCGGGAGGACTCGCACGCGCGCACCGATTGACGTGCAACTCGTGAAGACTACTCGTGCAGCACCGAGCCCAGCTGACGTGGATCAATGCCGTCGGTCATTTGGTCAGCGATGAACCGTCAACTGGACGCGCACGGCGCGCGATATCGGCACCAGGCAGTGGCTCATTCAAAGTTCAGTGAGTACGATGCGGCCGTCGACGTTGCCCTCGCGCAATGCGGTGAACACTTCGTTAATGTTCTCTAGCCGCTCATGGTGGATATGTGCGCGCACTTTTCCGTCGGCCGCGAAATCGAGCGATTCCTGCAGGTCGCGACGCGTGCCCACGATGGAACCGCGAACCGTGATGCCATTCAGTACCGTGGAAAAAATCGGCAGCGGAAAGTCGCCGGGCGGCAGGCCGTTCAGCGCGACGGTACCGCCGCGACGCACCATGCCGAGCGCTTGCGCAAACGCACCGCGCGAGACAGCGGTCACGAGAACGCCATGTGCGCCACCGATCTGTTTCTGGACCTCGCTGGCAGGATCGGACGTCGAGGCGTCGATGGTGATTTGCGCACCGAGTTTGCGCGCAAGTTCCAGCTTGTCGGGCGCGACATCCACGGCAACGACATGCAGGCCCATCGCGACGGCGTACTGGACCGCGACATGACCGAGGCCGCCGATGCCCGAGATGGCGATCCACTGACCGGGCCGGGTGTCCGTGACCCGAATGCCTTTGTATACGGTGACCCCGGCGCAGAGGATCGGCGCGATTTCGTCAAACGCGACCCCGTTCGGTAGATGACCTACGTAGTCCGGATCGGCGACCACATATTCGGCGTAGCTGCCGTTCACGGAATAGCCGGTATTCTGCTGCTCGTGGCAAAGCGTCTCCCAGCCCGTCTGACAGTATTCGCAGTGACCGCATGCGGTATAGAGCCACGGCACGCCAACGCGGTCGCCTTCCTTCACGTGCGTGACTCCCGCGCCAATCGCCGCGACATATCCGACACCCTCGTGACCAGGGATGAACGGCAGGCGAGGCTTGACCGGCCAGTCACCATCGGCGGCATGAAGATCGGTGTGGCAGACCCCGGACGCCTTCACGTTGACGAGAATCTGACCCGCAGCGGGCGCAGGAACCGCCACTTCTTCTATCCGCAGCGGCTCGCCGAAGGCATGGACTACCGCAGCTTTCATGAATTGAGCCATCAGTCGCTCCTCAGTGAGTTTGTGATTCTCACGAGTATCCTCGCCAGGCCCGCTAATGCTTTGCGATAGATCAATGTAAACGACCCGCCCTAACGTATTGATCTAAGAGCGTACGTGGAAGCGGACCGTTGCACCGGCATCATCCAGCGACTCAAGATTCTCCAGTACCGGACCTGACGAAGTGCAGGAAAACAAGGCCGCCAAAATGGCTCGAATCGAATCGTCCGTCATTCCTTCCGGATTGCACAGCCGGAAGAAACGCATGCCGTCGCAGAGGCTGAGGAGGGCCGCCGCGAGCGCTTCAGGTTGAGCAGGCCAGCCGCCGTCGCCTGGACGCGCGCCTGCGCACAGACACGCAGCCAGCTTCGCCAGCTTCTTTTGCCGCAGCCCGGTGACCCGCTCCCGAACCGTGCTATCGCGGGATGAAAGGAGGCCCGCTTCGACCCACAGCGGGAAGCAATCATTGTCGAATTCAGCGCAACTCAGACGCGCGAGTGCGCGACCCTTTTCCTGGTCCGGCGCGCCAGGCGATTTGATGATCGCCTGCCAGTCCGCACACGTCTTTTCTACATCGCGTTGCAACAATTCGAGTAGCAGTTCCAGCTGGCTGCTGAAGTTTGAATAGAAGGCGCCACGCGTGTAACCGGCCGCCTCGGCGATGTGTTCCACACTCGTCGCTGCCAGGCCCCGCTCGATGAACGAACGGCGCGCTGCGTCGAGCAGGCGCTCTCGCGTCTGCTCTTTTTTGCATGCGCGTGTCAGGCGTACCAGTCTCATGGATGGATACACAGCGCCGGCATCAGTCGACCTCAACCGCATTCGTCGACTGAACGAGGCCGATCTCGCCGACATACACGCTCTCGCCCAACACGCATTCGCGCGACGCATTGCCCAGCGCATGACGAATCTCGATCCGATAATGGCCGCTATCCTTGATGAGCCGCGAGAACCGGAAGTCGCCGAACGCGTCGGTGACGGTTTCGGCCACCTTCCGATTGCACCAGTACAACGCAACGGCCGCATCAGCGACACACTCGACGACCTGCCCCACCTGCGCGCTGACACTGCCGCCGATAAAGCAGGTTTCCCAACGATCGAGGCCGCTGTACCAGACGCGCGGACTGGTTTTTAGTCTCGGTTCCAGAACCTTGAGTCCTTCCCGTCTTGCCTTCTCTGCCATCGCGGCGTCATCGAGCCTGACGGTTTCGAAAACGCCCGTTGGGCAGGACTGTTCGCATCGCGGGTGCTGCCAACCCTGATCCAGCAGATGGGCGTCGAAGATCCATGTCTGCGGCAGTTGCAATGCTTCATTCCATACGATCGCCTTGTATGGACAGGCCTTGACGATGTCCTTTCTGCCCCGCGCCTTGTCCGGATCAATGATGACGATGCCATCGGCGCGCTTGCGAATGGCGTCGCCGCCTACACGCATGCATGGTGCGTCGTCGCAGTGGTTGCACATCACTGGCAGGTACGTCGTCTCGACCATGTGCGAATCGCCTTGTACGCGGCGCATGATGCGAATGCTGCTTTCGGTATCGGCCGAAGCCGGTGCCGAGTAACCGGGAAACTCGTTGCCAACGTGCTCGTCGCGAGCGGCGATCACGCAGTTCTGGCAGTTTTCGCAGCGCCCGACCTTGATAACCAGATTCCACTTGCTCATGGCGTTTCTCCTCACGCTGCACGACCGAGCAGGAACGCATCGGCGCCTTTCCATTTTTCGACCTGCACGAGGCATGAGTTCGGACTCATGCTGCTGGTGCCTGCCGTTTGCGAGCGGTCGGGCGTGAGCATGTTCATGCAGCCGCCGATCTCGACACGTTCGCCGTCCACTTCGATCAGTTGGAATTCCGCGCTCGCCTCGTATGACTTGACCACGCCTGGGGTCAATAGAGCAGATACATCAGCCGCACAGATTACGGCGCCGCGGTCGTTGTAGACCTTGACGAGGTCACGATGAGCAATGCCCCGCGCGGCCGCGTCTGCGAACCCGAGCCTCAGCAGCCAGAAGCGATGCCCGCCGATCAGCGCACGATGATCCTCGACGCTGTTGACTGACGAATTTTTGCCGTCGCAATGGGTATGAAAACTGTAGCGGCTGTGAGTTGCGATTAATTGCAGCGGATAGCGCCCGGCCCGCTCGCAGCGCAGACCTTCCCACGACGGGATATACCGGTTCAGTGCGGGCCGCTCGGGGTTGTCGGCGGTGTGCCGCTTCAGCAACTCGGGTATGAACTCGAGCTTGCCGCTCGGCGTCTGCAGGCCCATGCCGAATTTTTCGGCATACTGCGACGGCATGGGATGCGGTTCTTGCAGATCCTTGCGACGACCTTCCGCGAACCAGCGCATGTCCACGGGATGGCGCAATTCCGGCTTTTCGGGCGGTACGACGAAATAGCCCTTGCGGCAGAATTCGCGCCAAGAAACGTGATCCGGCAGATCCGACGATTCGAATACCCGCTTGACCCAATCGAGTTCGCCGCAGCCCTCGGTGAACACGCCGCCCAGGCCAAGACGGGTCAGAATCGCAGCGAAGATATCGTAGTCCGAGCGGGATTCGCCCAAAGGCTCGATGCATTTGTGCTGCATCGTCACCATGCGATGATTGACGGTGTTGAAGCCATGATGCGCATAGCCGCCCGAATTCGACCACTCGCCGATGTCCCATCGCTCGAGCGACGTGCAGGCCGGCAGAATGATGTCGGCGAACTGCGCCTCCCCTTCCATCCAGATCGACTGGTTCACCACGAACTCGATGCTGGAATGCTGATAAGCATCGGCCCAGCGTCCGGACTTCGTGACGGTACTGAAAGAAGAGCCACCATAGCGATAGATCATGTGGATCGGTGAATACCCCGGCATCGGGTAGCTGAACGGCGCGAACTGCGCTTCCTGAGACATACCGTCCCACAGGTATCCCGTCGCATGGCCGTTGATGATGGCATCGGGTAGCTGCTGCCGCGGGACCATCTGTTTGACGGGATTCATGGTCAGGATGTGCGGCATGCGCTGATAGTTGTTTACGGCATTGGCGGTCCACGCGAGGTCGCCGGACATCCCGCCGTCCGCGTAGCCCGGGAAATAGAAGTGGAGGTCGTGCGGAGCACCCAACTGCAGACACCCAAAATTGACGCCCGGTTTACCCCATCCCTGCATCGCCATCATCATGATCATGCAGCGAGCCCATTGCGCCCCGGTCGCGCCGCGCCCTGCGCCACCGAAACCCGCGCCTGTCATGCCGACAGAGAGATAGACCTTCTTTTTTCCCCACAGGCGAGCGAGCGCCCGTACATCCTTGGCGGGCACGCCGGTCTCGGACTGTTGCCATTCGGGCGTCTTCGGCACGCCGTCCGTATCGCCCAGCAGATAGGCGCGCCACTCGTCGAAGCCGGTCGTGCGGTTGGCAACGTAGTCCTCGTCGTATAAGCCCTCCACGGCCCAAACGTACATGATCGCGGTCGCGAGAGCCGCATCGGTTTGCGGTCGAATGGGAATCCAACGCCCGCCCAGCAACTGCGAGGTCGGATTGCAGTGTGGGTCGATGTGGACGAACTCGATGCCCAGTTCTTTGGCCCACAGGCGCCGCGGCGTACCCTCGAATCCCGCATACGCCCCGTTAGTGCTTTCCGGATCGGAAGACCAGAAGACGATCATTTCCGCCTCCTTCAGGCAGTCTTCAATGCCGCCATAGCCTGACGGCACACCGACGCGCATCGAGTTGCCGAAGTGATGCATCGCACCCCAGTACCAGCCTTCCCAGCTGTCCGGATTCGCGGCAACCCGAGTGAAGCCAATCAGATTGGCAAAGCGGGTGAGCGCGCTGAGGTAGTAGCCGACGTTCCCCCACTGATGATGCGACGACATGGGGAACGTAATCGAGCCGGGACCGTGAACACGCTTCTGCCGGTTGATTTCTTTCGCGACGATGTCCAGCGCCTCGTCCCAGCTGATCGGCACGTAGCCCGACTTGCCGCGGTTCTGCGGATTGCGCTCGCCCTCAGGGTCGAAATCAACGCGTTTCAACGGACGAAGAATCCGTTTGTCGGAATAGACAAGCGACTTGATCGCCAATGCGTGCGGCGCAACGAGGCCTCGCCGTGGTGGGCTGAAGCGGCGCCCGCGCGCCTCGATTTCCCAGCTGGCGGCGTCCTTGCCGTCCAGATCGATGGGCGTCACCCGAATGATGCGACCATCCTTCACGTACACGAACAATGGGCCACCGTTCGTGCAGGTCGTGTACCGGCGTGTGCCGTCCCGCATTGGCGTGCCCATCGGCAGTCCAATGGTTTGCATCATACTGAGCGTTTGCATGAACCACACCAGCAGTTCATCGTCGCCTTCCGTCACCACCTTGAAGTTCTTTGCCGCATGAATGATTTCAGCATGGTCCTGCCGTGGGGAAAGGAATTTCAGGGCCGTGCCGACGTCTTTGAACAGAATGCTCACGTCGGCTTGCCAACCTGTGCAAGCGCGCGATCGGATGCGACCGTTCCTGATTTCGACGACGCGGCCGAGGCTCCGGTCCATCAGCCCGATCTGGGCGACGATGTCCCGCTCCTTGAGGCGCTGACGATAGGCGGGAAAGCGGCGTGCCGTCAGGTCGAGTACTTTGGGCAGCGCGAACAGAATCGATTTGAGCACTTGTCGCTTCATGGTTTCACCCGAGATGAAACATTGAAGCAGGAGATGGCCAAAGCGCTTGCACAACCATTATTCCCACGCGCGCAACCGGAACCGTACGCCGCAGCGTTACGTCCATCGGGGCGTCATTAGCGTGTATCGAATGATCGCATTTCCTCGTTTTGTTGTGCATTTGAACCTCAAAACTGGTTGAACGTATTCCGCCTTGTCCGGCGTCTGAAATGCTGTCCTTGCGGGCTAGAAGGTATAAGCGACATTCAGGAAAACATTTACCGGATTGAGACGGATCGTCGATTTCGAAACGATTTGCGTCCCATTAGCCGTTGTGCCGTCCAGCGTAAGGTGAGTCTTTACGGGAACGTAACCGACGCTGGCTCCTACTGACCAGTGGTTCGTCATCGCGTAATAAGCCCCGATCTCGAATACCGGATTCCAGGACGAACTGAGGGATGCGTGCGCCGAGCCACCCGGTCCCAGACTGTCAGTGACAAATTGGCTGTTAGTCGTACGCACCTGGGTGAACCACGTATAGTTCACGCCCAGCCCGATGAAAGGACGGAACTTTGACTGGGCGGAAAGCAGGTGATATCGAAAGACAAGCGCGGGCGGAATCGGCCGCGTCGAGCCCAGAGTGCCATACTTCGCGAGCGCGCCATCCCCGACCAGATCCACCGTCAGTGGGAGCCCGATGAGCGTCGCAACGCCGATGTGGTCGGTGACGTAGTACTCGGTCGTGATCCCAATTGTGTCCGTGGACGTCGCGTGCGCCCCAGTACCGGGCAGTTGCTGGTTCACTGTCATCCCACCCACGCTTTCCACGGTCAGCGGCGTTGCACTACTCTGTGGCGCGACGTGGAGCCATCCGGTCGCCACGGTAAAGCTCCCAGCCGTCTGGGCGTTCGCATTACCAGCAAGCGCGGCCGCACAGAGGCACACCGCAAAACCAGCGGATCGAACCGTTCTCCTGTCTTTCATCAAGTGTCTTCTCCTGTCTCATTGGCTGAATACTTTTTTTGTTGCGTACCGGTCAGGGCGCTGCATGGGGCGCCCGTGACCGCCTGGTGTCGGCATGGCTCTCGTTCGATTGCATCGAACGACATCAGGCCCGTTTCTTATGCAGTCGTACTAAATGAAATGACGCGATTTCGCGCGCCTCTTCTGATACCTTCCACCGCGCTTCTTCCTCGTGCCGCCAGAAACAGCGTCCGGTTACAGGTCTATGCCTGGCGTGAGACTCCGACGCGATCTCGATAACCGGTTATGTCAGTGAACGCGCATTGACGGGCGCGCAGCCTCCGGCGGGAACACCCGCCACGAACCATCAGAATGCCGAAAGAAGAACAGGCCAACCCTTTCCCCCGGCAGAACCAGTTCGATGTGTACGTAGACTCCTTGATTCGACTGCGCGCGACCCGATCGGGTAATCCGCAGCGGCGTTGCCGAAACGGGGCCGAGCCATTTTTCAACAAGCGATCGCAACGTCGCGTCCGATGCAATACCCATCTTCGTCTCCAACCAAAAGCCACTGCTCTTGCTCGACAACCAATGCCACTGTCGTTCAGGCGCGACCCGCGTTACCGCCCGGGCTCGCCGCGACGGACAGCGAAAAGCCGAATGGAAAGCGCGCCAGCGTCGCGCGCGCCAGTTCTTCGAGCTCGACGCTGTTGAGCTCGACATGAGCCGTCAGCCCGCGAGCGGTGTCTTCGACGATACTCACCGCTGCATCGTTGACGCCGGCCTCAACGAGTGCGGATCGCAATGCGTCCGCCATTTCTCGCCATTTCAGCGCCGGCTTGTAGATCTTGCCGACGCCTGTCAGCGGCATCGTATCGATGACACGGATTGCCTTAGGAAGCGCAGCCCGCTCGCTGATGCTGGCGCGCAGGAATGCGGCTAGTTCCGCTTCGGTTGTCGTGACGCCTGGTTTGAGCTGGACATAGGCAACCGGCAACTCGCCCGCATGCGCGTCGGGCCGGCCCACCGCGGCGGCGATCTGTACCGCCTGATGACGATGCAAGGCTTCTTCGATAGCCGCAGGGTCGATGTTGTGGCCGCCCCGGATGATTAACTCCTTTTTCCGGCCCGTTAGCCAGAAGTACCCGTCGGCATCGCGGCGCCCGAGATCGCCAGTATTAAGCCAACGTTCGCCGTCGCCGAGGTCCATCCAGATCCCACTGTTCTGCTCTGGCCTGGAATACCCGACGAACACATTCGGTCCGGAGATCACCAACTGGCCGACTTCCTCTGCCGCGCAATCGCGCATATACCGGCCGGCCTCATCGGCCACCACGACCTTCATAGCCTGACCGGGAAGGCAAAGGCCAATCGAGCCCGCCCTGCGTTCACCACGCGGCGGATTAACGCTGCTCACGCAGGCGCCTTCAGTGAGTCCGTAGCCTTCGAGGATTTTGATCCCCGTGCGATGCTCGAAATTGCGAAGCAACTCGACTGGCATCGGCGCGGCACCGCACAGCCCATACTCAAGCGAGCTGATATCGTGCTCGCCAATTGGAACCTCGAGCAGTGACCCATAGAGCGTTGGCACACCGCTGAAGAAATTGATGCGGTAATGTTCAACGATTTCCCAGAAACGCTTTACAACACCGTCGCCGCGATAACCTTGCGGTGTGCCGAGAACGACATGAGCGCCGCGTGAGAACGCTAGTAGCCCTGTCACCATCACGGCATTCACATGAAATAGCGGCAGTCCGCAAAATATCGTTTTGCCCGGACCGATGCTTTCGCCGAGAAACCGACCGGCGTTCCACGCATTGGCAACCTCATTACGGTGCCGGCGCATCGCGATCTTCGGCAGTCCCGTGGTGCCGCCCGTGCAGAAGCAGGATGAGATATCGTCGATCCGCGCCGGGGACGAGTCGTCGAGCGATATTCCGGACTCGTTCGCCATTGCGGTGCCAAAATCATGGACCCGGATCTGCGCTGGAACCGCGCTGCGCACGCCGCCTTTGCCATGCAGGCTTGCAGTTTCGCCGCGTTGCAGGATCCGGGCTTCTAATCCTTTTTCTCCCGGTATCCGATCGGCCAGATTAATGAGCACCAGATCTTTTATGGCGGGAACATGATGCAACACCGCTTGCGTTTTTTTCCATAGTTCAGTCCCGGGGAACGGCGCGAGCGTTACGAGTACGCTGGCACCCGATGCCTTCAGCAATTCGCCGATGGCTTCGCTTTCAAGCAATGGATTGATCGCGCAGACAATTCCGACCGCTTCGCCTCCCCAGATCACGAAGTGTGTCTCTGGCAGGTTCGGCAGCACATAGGCGATGACCGTGTCCCTTTCCACGCCCAGCCGCGAAAACATGTTTGCGGTGCGCGTGATATCACGCAACAGGTCGCTGTACGTCCAGCACTCCGGGCTGGCATAGTCATCGGCTGTTCGAAAGAAGGAAAGCGCGGGCGCCGATGGATTGATGGCAGCGCCCCTGCAGATCATTTCGTAGGTGCTCGACGGAAGCTCCGGCAGTTTTCCCGATGCTTCGATAGCGAGAACATCCTGTCCTTTTGCGGCGTCTTTCATACTGCCTCTTCAACGACGACGTTTTGCTGCACGCCCAGGTTGATTGAGCGGTCGAGGCTGACAATCCATGCCTCGACAACGTCTCCCACCTGAAGATACTGAGGCCTGTCCTCCTGCATCTTCAGGAAAAGCCGCCATTTATCCTCTTCGGACAACTGCGCCGCAGCGCGCTGCTTCTCCGGTGAAGGAATGCTTAGCGCACATCCAGATGGTGTGCCGGTTGCAAGGAGGTCACCCGTGCGCAGGTCGTGCACGCGGGAAAGCTCAGTCAGAGTCTCTGCCGGGCCATAGACAAGGCCAGCAGCAGTGTCGTTCTGGCGGACGGTTCCGTTGACCGTCAGCGTCAGCACGAGCTCTTTGAGCTTCGGAATGTCATGCTTCTCGAGCAGGCAAAGATAAGGGCCGACAGGGCCAAATGTCCGAAAGCTCTTGCCCTTGTAAAACTGCATCTGCGGGATCTGGATATCACGCGCTGAATAATCGTTGACGATCACTACGCCCGCGATGTACTCGTGCAGGTTTTCCTCGGTGACAGTTTCAGCCGAGGTGATATCGCGTTTGAGCACGAGACCGAGTTCGATCTCATAGTCGAGGAACCGCACCGCGCGTGGTTTCACGATGGCCGAGTCGGCCGCAACGATGCAGCTCGGTGCCTTCGTGAAAATCATGTTGAACTTCTTGACGTCCGGGTCCATGCCGGACTCGATCATATGCTGGCGGTAATTCGCGCCCTGGCAGATGAACTGCTGGTTGGTGGTCACGGGTGACAGCCACTGCACTTCCGATTCGGGAATCGATGGACCGCTGAGTATCATGAGCCGCTCCACCGGATTGGCCTCGATGAACGCGGCGGTCGACTCGTACTCGCCTGGAATCGGCGTGATGGCGCCCTCCGCGACCACGCCCCACTGGGCACGGCCATGATGAAGATAATGCAGGACGTGAAGTGCCATTGTTCAATTCTCCGGATCAGTAGGGATGCCTGGGGTCAGGCGAAAATCTTTGCCAGCGTTCGCAGCTTGCTCAGAGTCAGGTCAGGGCAGCGACGCAGGTTTCTGAACAGCACCACAACGCTCGTGGGCGTGAATCTGGGCTTCGTGAAGCTGCGCGGCATGGTCGGCCCCCACTGAGCCATTGCCTCGCGACTCACGGCATGGATTCCCGTCGGCTCATCGGATGTGAACAGGTCGCCGTCGCAGTAGTGTTCGTGCTTGTCGCCCCACGGGTCTTGCCAGTAGTCGAAAATCTGGCTGCCCAGGATATGTCGGCCGATCCCCCACGCGTGCGTCCAGCCACCGTCGCGCAGAACGCGCTGGCCCATACCGACCGCGTCCGCGTCGATGAGCTCGTAAGCGCTATGGCTGTAAGTCGCGGCGAATCCCTGAGCAAGCGCTAGCGTGTGATGATCGGCCGGGTTGTTGCCAAGATCGAGACGCATGAATGCGACCGCCGGCGAGCCGTCGGGAAGCACCTGTACGTCGCTAGGGATGAACCCGAAGTGCCGCGTGTACCACCCGCAGGTTTCCTGAAAGTCGGCGAGCTCGAGTACGACATGCCCTAGCCGGATGACCTCTGGAGCGCGCTCGGGCGGTCGCTGCGTATCGTTGACGCGAACGGTGGCATCGACTGAATTGAATGGCAACGGCAGGCGGTGCGGCAACGCTGACGCGGGTGCCTGGCCCCATATCGCATCGATAGCGAAACCGGAAGGGTCTGTCAGCCGCACCACGTAGCCGCCGGCCGGTAGCGCGGAGTTTTCTACATCGGACGCGCC
Organism: Paraburkholderia sp. BR10923; assembly: GCF_040948765.1. Lineage (NCBI taxonomy): Bacteria > Pseudomonadati > Pseudomonadota > Betaproteobacteria > Burkholderiales > Burkholderiaceae > Paraburkholderia > Paraburkholderia sp. BR10923. Next base: position 46,574 of record NZ_JBFPKO010000020.1, read on the forward strand.
CGGCAGCTTCGCCAGCGCATCAAGCTCCTCGCGGCTGCCGACTTGCAGGCCGAACCCCACAAACCGCGCTTTCGACGCCCTACGCACCACATGGCAAAAATGCGAAGCGTCCGTGCCACGCAGAAGAAGCAGCGCCTCGTCCCGCGATACCGTTTGAAGCCCAAAGTCGTTGAGAAAATGCTCCGCTTGTTCGAGGTCCGGTCGCTCGAATACCAGATAGGCCAATGCGGTCGCTTTTGCCGTCGGATGGGGATGACGAGCGGGCTGTGCAGTAGTCAGTTTCATGTCGGAATCTCACTCCGTCGCAATGGCCGATTCGACTTTGGAAGCTGCCGCATTGGCGGCAGGATCGAACGGCAATAGATGCTTCGCCGACGCGCTATCGAAAGCGGGTCCGGATGCCCGCTTCGGCGCGCGGGCGGCGCAACGCCAACGCCGCGGGGCGGCACCGCTTCTGGCTGCTGTCTCCATGATCACTCCATCGGTTCTGGTCGAATCGGCTCGTCGAGGCCTTTGATGACATTAAACTCATCGATGATGATTTTGTCAATATAGAGATTCGAATCTATACTGCGCTATATGTCCAGATCAGGGATCACGATGACCAACACGACAAATCGCCGGGCAGGCAAGCGTTCCACCGTTACCACGTCCGTCGCCCCCGTACCCGTTGCCGAAGAACGAGAGCCGCGGGGTGCGCGCCGCAAGCGTGAGACGCGAGCCCGCCTGCTCGATGCTGCCCTGAGGCTGATGGCGGAAAAAGGCATGGAGGGCGTTGCGATCAACGAGATCACCGAGGCCGCCGACGTGGGCTTTGGCTCGTTCTACAACCACTTCGAATCAAAAGAAGCGATCTATGCGACGCTCGTCGACAACGTGTTTGAAGAGTTCGCGAACATGCTCGATCGGCTTGCGGGAGGCCTTTCCGACCCCGCCGAAGTGGTCGCCGTCTCTGTGCGCCATACGGTCCTCCGCGCACGGCATGACCCCGTCTGGGGACGTTTCCTGATACGCGAAGGATTTTCCGCCCGCGCGATGAGCCGCGGGCTCGGTCAGCGACTGCTGCGCGACATCGGCAGCGGCATTACTGCGAAACGGTTCGTCGTGGCGGACCCCTTTATCGGATTTCTCGCAGTGGGCGGCACGGTGTTGTGTGCCATCGCCGCCGAGCTGAACTTTGTCGTGCCGGGTGCAAGCGCGGCAGGCGTGCTGACAGAACTGGGCTTTAGCGGCGAGCATTTTCCCGAGCGCACGGCAGCGATGTTGCTGCAAACGCTTGGACTGAAGCGCGCGGAGGCGGAAAAGATCGCTACCCGTCCATTGCCCACCGTCGAGGAAGCCGTCGATCAGGGCTGAGTTGATAGTGTCCCGGCCGTTTTCCTCAAAGCAGGTAACCGCCCTTTTCGCGCAGTGTGCAATTGCGGACAGGACAGTGCTGTCCTGCCCGCTCCGCGCAAGGCATCCTCAGATTTGAACCGATTGCTCGGCACCGGTCCGGCCCGACTGTCCTCGCCACTGTCACGAACACCCGGTCATTGCGCCGACGCTGCGCTCTGCGGGGTGGCGGGCAACTCGCCCATCGACTGGAACAGCGCCGCCGTATCGCTCATGCGCTGACCGGCTGCGCGCACGGCGGCGATCTGTGCGTTCAGGTAACGCGACTCGCTCGCCTGTCGTGCCGTCGAAGGCAGCGAACCCATGCGGTGGCGCGACGCCGTATCCTCGAATGTCGCGCGAGCGGCGTCCGCGGCTTCGTCCGACGAAGCGAGCATCTGCGCGTCGTTATCCAGCGCGGCCAGCGAATTCGCCACATCCTGGAAAGCGGACAGCACCGTCGCCTTATAGTGCAGTACGGCGGCGTCGTAGGCGTCGATCGACGCGCGACGCTGAGCGAACAGCGCGCCGCCATGGAAGATTGGCTGCGACAGGCCGGCGCCGATCGCCCACAGTGCCCCCGCGCCCGAGGTCACCGCCGGCCAGCTGAAGCCGCCTCGTCCCATCGAGCCCGTCAGCGACAGGCTCGGGAACATTTGCGCGGTCGCGGCGCCGACATCCGCGGCGGCGGCCTTCACGGCGGCGTCGGCTGCCTCGATGTCCGGGCGCGAGCGCAGCAGATCCGACGGCACGGCCACGGGGACGTGCTCCGGCAGCGACAGGCTATCGAGGTCCGGCACGCTCGGCGCGTTATCCGGCGTGCGCCCCATCAGCACGGCCAGCGCGTGGATAGCGCATGCGCGTTGCTGACGCAGCGACGGCAACGTCGCCGCGATCGCAGCCGCGCTCTGTTTCGACTCAAGCGCTTGCGCGCGTGAGGCCGAGCCGAGCGTGTAGCGCTGCTGATCCTCATTTGCAGCATCGTTCGACACCGCAATCAGCCGCTCGGTTAGCGCGATCTGCCGATCGAGCGCCGCCACATTGATCGCCGTACCGACGATGTTCGCGGCGAGCGCCCGACGCGACGCCTCCAGTTCGAACGCCTGCACGTTCACACGCGCCGCGCTCGCTGAATTCATGTAGCGCGTCTGGCCGAACAGGTCGAACGTGTAATGGGTGAAGATCTGCCCAGCAAAAAAGTTGTATTGCACCTGCTCGGGTCCAAGCCCCGGAACGATAGGCGTACGCGCGCGCTCGACCTGCGCGGCGCCGTCGATCGACGGCAGCGTCGAGGCGCCGATCTGTGCGCGCAGTTCCTCCCGCGCTGACGCGAGCGTGCGCTGTGTCGCGGCGAGTGTCGGACTGTTGCGCAAGCCTTCGTCCACGAAGGCGTCGAGCGCATCTGAGCGGTAAAGCCGCCACCATTGCGGCAGGGGAGCCGCGCCGACATCGAATGTCTGCGCAATCCCACCCGCAGCCACCGTTTTCGATGGCTGCGCCTCTGCGCCATAGTGCCCGGGCGACGGCATGGCTGGCGGCTCGCCGCTCGGCCCGAACGAGCACGCGGACAGGGCGAGTGCCGCGGCCGCCACGGATGTCTTGCAGGTAAACCTCATGATTAAACCTCCGTATGCTCGACGACGACCGGTTGCGCGTCGCGCTCGTCACGCCGGACCCTGAAGCAGGTCGCGTAGAGCGCCGGCAGGAAGAACACCGTCAGAAGTGTGGCGATGGTGATGCCGCCCATCAGCGCGGTTGCCATGGGGCCGAAGAAGCCCGAGCGAAGCAGTGGAATCAGCGCGAGCACCGCGGCGGCGGCCGTCAGCATGATTGGCCGGAACCGCCGCACGGTTGCGCCGATGATCGCGTCGAAGCGCGCCTGCCCTGCTGCGATGTCCTGGTCGATCTGGTCCACCAGGATCACGGAGTTGCGCATGATGATGCCGAACATCGCGATCACGCCCAGTAACGCGACGAAGCCGAACGGCTTGCCGAACAGCAGCAGCGCGGCCACCACACCGATCAAGCCCAGCGGCGCGGTCAGCACGACGATGAACGTTCGTGCGAAGTTTTTCAGCTGGATCATCAGCAGCGTCAGCACCGCGATGATCATCAACGGCATTTCCGCGTTGATCGATGTCTGGCCCTTGACGCTCTCTTCCACCGCGCCGCCTACCTCGATCCGGTAACCGACGGGTAATCTGGCGCGTGTCGCGGTGAGTGCATGCTCGATGTCGCGCGTCACGTCGATGCCCTGCGCGTCGCCGCGCACGTCGGCCTGCACGGTGATGGTCGGCTGGCGGTCGCGCTCCCAGATCACCCCGTATTCCAAGGTGTCGCGCACGTGTCCGAGCGAGCCGAGCGGCACCGGGCCATTCGGCGTGGGGATCGCAAGGCTCGTGAGCTTTGCGGGATCGACGCGCTCGCTCTTCGGCGCACGCAGGTCGACGTTGATCAGCTTGTCGCGTTCGCGGTACTGGGTGACCGTATAGCCGGAAAGCGTCATCGCGAGGAAGCTGGAGACGTCCTGCGACGTGACGCCAAGCTGGCGCGCCCGGTTCTGATCGATCTCGAATGACATGGAACGCTCGGCCGGCTCGTCCCAGTCGAACTGGACGTTGCGCGTGCGCGGGTCGGCACGGACCTGCTCCGCCACCGTATCCGCGATCGAGCGCACCGTCGCGATGTCGTCGCCGCTGACGCGGAACTTGATCGGGAAGCCCACGGGCGGACCGTTTTCGAGTCGTGCGACACGCGTTCGAACGCCGGAGAAGTCCTTCTCGAGTTTCGCGTCGAGCCAGTGCATCAACTCCTCACGCGTCTCGACGTCCTTCGCGGTGATGACGAACTGCGCGAAGTTGGGCTGCTGCAGCTGTTGATCGAGCGGCAGATAGAAGCGCGGCGCCCCTGTCCCCACGAAATCGACGTAATGCTCGATCTCCGACTTACCGTCCAGAACTTTTTCGAGCCGCTTCGCTTCACGTAGCGTCGCCTCGAACGAAGCGCCTTCCGGCAACCTCAGGTCGACCAGCAGTTCGGGGCGCTCCGAGTTCGGAAAGAACTGCTGCGGCACGCGTGTGAACACCGTCATTGCGATTGCAAACAGCACGGCGGTGACGCCGAGCACCACCCAGCGCCGGTCGATACACCACGAGACCCAGCCCGACAGGCGCCGGTAGAAACCCGTGTTGTAGACATCGTGCTCGTGCCCGTGAGCCGCGCCCTCCTGACCTTTGTGTTCGGGCAGCATATGGAAGCCGAGCAGCGGCACGAGCACGACCGCCGCGAACCACGAGACGATCAGTGCAATCGCCGACACCTCGAAGATCGAGCGCGTGTACTCGCCCGTGCTCGATTTGGCGAGCGCGATCGGCAGAAAGCCGGCGACCGTCACGAGCGTTCCCGTCAACATCGGAAAGGCCGTGCTCGTATAGGCGAAGGCGGCAGCGCGCATGCGGCTCCAGCCCTGTTCGAGCTTCACCGCCATCATTTCGACGGCGATGATCGCATCGTCGACGAGCAGCCCGAGCGCCAGCACGAGCGTGCCGAGCGACACCTTGTCCAGACCAATGCCGAACAGATGCATGCACAACGCTGTCATCGCCAGTACGATCGGAATCGTGATCACGACGACCATGCCGGTTCTCAGTCCCAGCGAAACGAGGCTGACGACCAGCACGATCGCCACCGCTTCGCCGACCGAGCGCACGAACTCGTTGACCGAGTGCTTGACCGCGTGAGGCATGCTCGAGACCGGCGCCAGCTTGAGACCCGCCGGAAGCGTCGCCTGCAGTTCGGCGGTCTTTGCGTCGAGCGCCTTGCCGAGGTCGATGACGTCACCGCCCTTTTGCATCGTCACGCCGATGCCGAGCACCGCCTGGCCGCCGGCACGCATTTGCGTGACAGGCGGATCATCGTAGCCACGCTTGATGGCCGCGATGTCGCCGAGGCGGAATGTGCGCTTGTTAACCGTTAGCAGCATGTCCGCGAGCGCCTGTTCGTCCTTGAACGCGCCGCTCGGGCGCACGAACACGCGGTCATCCTCCGTCGTGACGGTACCGACGGGGGCAACGGCATTCTGAGCGTCGATGGCCTGAGCCAATTGCTGCGGCGAAATCGACAGCCGCGTCAGTTGCGCGTTCGAGATCTCGACAAAGATGTGCTGATCGGGGTCGCCAAAGTAGTCGACCTTCGCCACACCGGGTACCCGCAGCAGCACTGTGCGCAGTTTGTCCGCATAGTCGTGCAGTTGCGCGGGAGAAAAGCCATCGCCTTCGAGCGCGTAGATGTTCGTGTAGACGTCGCCGAACTCGTCGTTGAAGAACGGGCCAATTGTTCCTTTCGGAAGCGTCGCCGCGATGTCGCCGATTTTTTTACGGACCTGATACCACGTCTCGGGCACATCCTTGACGGGCGCCGAATCTTTCATTGCGAAGAAGATCATCGACTCGCCGGGCCGCGAGTAGCTCTTGATGTTGTCGACATAGGGCGCAGCCTGCAATTGACGGCCGATCCGGTCAGTGATCTCATCCTGCACTTCGCGCGCGGTCGCGCCGGGCCAGTAGGTCTTGATGACCATGGTGCGGAACGTGAATGGCGGATCTTCCGACTGCGCGAGGTGCGTATAGCCGATCACGCCAAACAGCGTGGCAAGGCCAATCAGAAAGATCACGAGCTGCTGGTGTCGCAACGCCCATGCTGAAAGATTGAAACCGGTTCCGCTGGTGTCAGTCTCGTTCGAGGCGCTTGCGGGCGCGCTATCGCGCGCATTTTGCTGGTCACGCGCGTTCATGACGGAAAGTCCTCTGGATGTAGCGGAGGCACCATCTGCACGTGTTGGCCCGAACTCACCGCATGCACGCCTTGCAGTACGACGCGGTCGCCATCGTGCAGACCGGCAGCGATCGACACCGTGCGTTCGCCGTATTGCGCGATCGTGACCGGGCGCAGTTCGAGCGCGTCGCTACCGTTACGGACCACCCACACGGCAGGCTTTTCACCCTGGTGAAAAAGCGCTGTCACCGGCAGCGTAAAGGCCCCACCAGTGGCGCTCTCGCGTGCGTCCTGGAACGCAACGTTGGCCGTCATGCCGAGACGTACTTCGGCAGTGGGTGCGGTCAATGTCAGCTTGACCTGCCACGTGCGGCTTTCCGGATCTGCGGCGGCGGACACCTCGCGCACGGTCGCATCGAATGACTTGCCAGGCAGCGCCGACAACGAGACGCGCGCCTTGCTGCCGACTCTCAGCGCGTTCACCGTGTTTTCCGACGCGTCGCAGACGATGTCGACGTCGCCCGTCCAGGCGAGGTGGTACACGGCTTGGGTGGCCTGCACGTTCTGGCCGGTATCGGCATCTTCCGACGTGACGACCCCGTCGTGCTCGGCCGTGAGCGTTGCATAGCGGAGATGATCCGTCGCAAGTGCCATCTGTGCGAGAGCGGAATTGCGCTGTGCGAGCGCGGAAGCGTAGGCGTCCTGGGTCTGCTCCAACTGCGCTGTTGCGATCAGGTTCGCACGGGCCTGCGCCTCGTCACGATCAAGCTGCTGCTTCGCGAACACGAGACGATGCTCGGCAGCGTCGAGTTGCGCGCGCGCGTTGACGAGATTGTTTTGCAGATCGGTCGGGTCGAGGAGCGCAACGATTTGTCCCGCCTTCACGGTGTCGCCGATACGCACGCGCCGTTCGATCACTTTGCCGCCGACCCGGAACGACAGAGGCGTGGAATACCGCGCCTGCACCTGTGCCGGCAACGATGCGTCGGCCATTCGTCCATCGGGATGAACCACGCGCGCCACGACGGGCTTTGGCTGCGGCACGAGCGCTTCGCGCTGATGGCATGCGCTAAGGAGAAGTGCGCTGCTAACCATGATGACAACGGGTATCCGGTGCGTTGGCCGGAACAGGGAGGGAAACGAGGAGCGCGCCCGTTTCAGCGCGACAGGACCGGAGTGTTTCACGATGTTTCCAAGGCAGATGATGAATCCAGGAAGAAAAAGCGATCCGCGCTGACAGGAGCCGGGGTGTCCGTGAGAAGCACGCCTTGTCACCAGCGCAAAAGTCGGAAAGCCATCCGATGCGTTACTGATCCGCTTACAACGCTACTGAACGTCGTTCCGAAGCGTTGTGGCGCGTCATCGCGACCGCCAGGCTGCACCTGGCAGCGGGACAGCAGCACCGGATAGTCGCGTCGGCTCATGCCCACGCGCCCTATGTGCACCGGACCCTACGAATCGCGATCGCAGTGCCCTGAAGCGCATCAAAGACGATTGCGCTGCGTCCCGCTGCTGCGACGTTAGCCGCATCAGGTGACATTAAACCCATGTTTGATACTATTGTCAATTATGACATGTAAATCTAAAATCTGATGGAACAGAGAATCGGGAGGCAACGTGCCAGATGTCCGTAACAAGCATGCAAGCCGTCGGTCGGCGGCGGTCCATGCGCAGATGGCAAGTCGTGAGCCGGTGCTTGGGCAATCGCCCCGTTTAGCCCGGCGCAAGCACGAGACTCGAGTCCGGTTGCTGAACGCCACCTTCCGACTAGTGACGGAAAAAGGAATGGACAGCATCACGATCGGCGAGATCACAGATGCCGCCGACGTGGGTTTCGGGTCTTTCTACAACTACTTCGAATCAAAGGAAGGCATCCTCGCAGCGCTCGTGGACTGGCTCTTCGAAGACTTCGCGAACAGGCTTGACGGACTCACCACCGGATTGGCCGACCCGGCGGAAGTGATAGCCGTGTCAGTGCGCCATACGCTCCTGCGCGCCTGCCGCGAGCCGGTCTGGGGACAATTCTTGATACGCGAGGGGCTATCTACACGCGCGTTAAGCACGGGTCTTGGTCAGCGGCTGCTGCGGGATGCGGCGATGGGAATTTCAAAAAAGCGCTTCATGATCGCGGATGAGTTGATTTGCGTCGTTTCCGCAATTGGCACTGTGATCGCAGGAGTCGCTGCTGAGCTTGATATGTCAGCATCATCGAAGCGGACGGTTCGCCCGCGGAAGGTGTTACGGTCCAAAGTTGACAGGTTTGCCGAACGTACAGCGGCCATCGTCCTGCAGGGGTTTGGTCTCAAACGGCTGGAGGCAGAAAAGATCGCCCGGCGTCCGCTGCCCGCAGCGGCAGAGGATGTAACCAGCTGAAGTGGAATAGTGCTGTGCCCGGCCACGAGCGGACCGATTGAGTACGGGCGTCGACCGCGAGGCGTTCCGCCTGCCTGCAGCGCGTATTAGATGTGTCGATTCTGTCGGGACGCGTCCATAAGGGAGGCTGCTCGCGCACCCACACTCCGGTTGCCTTGCCGAAACGCGCCGTCCAGGGGGCGCGTGGCCACTGCTTGGTCACGCCTGGTAATGCGCACTTGTCAGATAACGGCGACGCAGTTCTCGCAAAGCGGAAGCAAAGACGGCGCTCGCAGGCAGCGCAAGCAGAACACCGAAGAAACCGAAAAGCTTCCCAAAAGCCAATAAAGAGAAAATGACCGCCAGCGGATGCAAACCGATCCGCTCGCCGACGAGCCGCGGCGTAAGAATAGCGCTTTCGAGAATCTGCCCGACTCCATACACGGTAATCACCGCACCGAGGCCATACCAGTCGTGAAATTGCAGCAATGCAGCCAGCAGCGCCATCGTCAGCGCCGTCGCGAATCCGACATAGGGGATGAAAACGGCAAACGCCGTCAAAAGACCGATGGGCAGCGCGATGGCCAGTCCAGCGAGCGACAGTGCAACCGGGTAAAACGCTGCGAGTATCGCGACGACAAGCAGTTGCCCCCGCAGATACTGTGACATCATGTGATCGATCTCTGCGACGAAGTCGCGCGTCCTTCCTAGCCAGCGCCGCGGCACGAAGCTTTCCAGGCGCGCGAAAGCCTCATGCCTGTCGTAGAGCAGATAAAAGAGCACGAGTGGCACCAGCACTACATTTCCCACGACGGTGATCATTACATTGCCGCTTGTGCCAAGGTACCGCCAAACGGTGAGAGCAGCGCCCTGCTCGCTTTCGATCAGATGTGCCGCGACCCAATCACGGACACTCGCCAGATCAAGCGAGTAGGTGATTCCCAGCCATGCGAGCCGCGGTTTGAGAATGACCTCGAGCTTCGCCGCAAGCGATGGAACCTGTCTTGCGAATTCAGGCACTTCCTCCTGGATGACCAGGAATGCAAGCAAAGCGACCGACGCGATCACCAACGCGAATAGAGAAATCATCAGAAGCGCAGCAAGTCCTCTTGGCGTGCGATGACGTGCAAGCCATTCGACGCCTGGCTGCAGGATGTACGCGATCATTGCCCCGAGAAGAAACGGCGTCAGCACGGCGCGCAGGCTCCAGAGAAGAATGCCGGCCGACAAGGCGACGGCTCCCCAAATGAGCGATTGGCGATGGTAGTTGGTCATGGGTGCACCCTTCGGCTCTTCAATCACATGGTTGTTACGATCGCACGCAGCGGCCTCAGGGACCGGTGTCCGCGCATCATGGTGCACGGCACACGGCGGTGTGAACCATGCGATCAATGGTCGGGAGCAATGAGAGGGCAAGACGATAGGACGCCTGATCGAACCCTACTGGATTCACGCTCTGGACGTTGCGTGATTCGCTTCGAACGACCACTCGACTGATGCCGTTGTATCGTGCACCTGGAGTGCCGGTGGGGCACTTCCAACGCAAACCAACCTGACTAAGTGATATTATTATCACTTATGCTATTGAAGTCAATATCGAAACTATCCGGTGTCTCGCCGATGCACGTGGAATTACACGCGTGCGTCGCTCATGCACCCGAGCATCAACGGCTGCGAATACCGTTTGTCCATCGATTCACGCCGAACGGAAACCGCAACGCAATTGAAGTCACCGAGGGACGAACGCGACGCGCCACCGTTTTTCCTTGCCGTCTCCGTGTACGGTCACCCAACCTATAAGGATGTTCACCGCTATGCGACCGCAGATCGAACGTGCACACCACGCGCTTCGCACCTGTTGGCACCGCCGAACACTTCGGAGGTCAACTGCTTACCGACGAGTTTTCTCCGGGGTTTTATGGCGCTCGGATAAGGCAGCGTTTTTTGTCAATAACGGTCAGTGGAACCTGCACTTCACCAAAGTTATACCGGGACCCAGCCTGGACTCGTCCATTAATAAGTCATATACCTTATCGCTTCACTAGGCCCCAGCTGCAATGCTGTTATTTTGCGACGCCGGACATCGATGCAGCGCGAATAAGCTGGGTCGTTTGCGCGGTAATCAGATGGCCCGACGCCGCCAGATACCTGGGGAAGTCCGGGTGTGTGTCACGGGCTCGACAACGGCGCTCGTAGTCGGCCAGATCCTCATAGCCCCACAAATGGGTGAACTGATTCTGTGGCCCAACCATCGAGGTCCAGAAACCCAAAGGATGGCCCAGCGTTTCGAGCAGAATCGGCATGGCCAATCGATTGAACACCTCCAGAAACTCCGGCATCTTGCGAAGTGCGATCGTGTACGTACGGTGATCGACTAGCGGCTTTGCGAGATTTACCATGCGCCCTTCCCATTCACCTTGTCTGCAATCGTGTTGCCCGTGACGTAGCCAAACGTCATGTTCGGACCGTGGGTAATACCAGCGCCCGGATAAGCACCGCCCATCATTGACTTGCGGTCGTTGCCCACTGCGTACAGACCTTCGATCTGCGAACCATCCTTACGCAGCACTTCGCCCGTGACCGCAGTTTCGATGCCGTCGAACGTACCGAGGTCGCCCATCAGCACCTTGACCGCGTAGAACGGACCGTTTTGGACCGGTGCGACACACGGATTCGGCTTGTTTTCCGGGTCAGCCAGATAGCGGTTGAACGCCGTCGTGCCGCGGCCGTATTGCATATCCTGGCCGACGACCGCGCCCTTGTTGTATTCAGCGACCGTCTTTTCCAGCGTGTCCGCGGTGATACCACACTGTTTCGCCAGATCCCGCAGGGTCTTGCCCTTGATCAGGTAGCCCTTCTTGATCAGACCACCGGTCGGCATCGGTGCAGGCTTGACGTAGCCCAGACCGTATTTCGCCAGCGCATCCTTGTCGCAGATGAGCCACATCGCGGTTTCACGCTTGCCTTCGCATGCACGCATCAGTGCTGCACCAACGTCGTGGTACGAATTTGATTCGTTGGTGAAGCGCTTGCCATTGGACAGCACACCGATAATGCCAGGCTTGTAGCGGTCCAGCAGGTGCGGGAACACGCCGGTACGACCACCACTGAGCGGCACCTTCGACACCGGCATCCATGCGCTGGCGTCGGCATAGCCCATACCCAGTGCCGCACCAGCCTTCTCGGCCATGTTGACGCCGTCACCGGTATTGCTTTCCGGCGTCGGGCTCAAGTGGGTGCCCCCATTCTTGACGTGCGGGTAGACTTGGGCCAGTCGCTTGGGGTCGTGAGGGAAGCCGCCTGCTGCGAGCACGACACCGTGCTTTGCCACGATCTGGACTTCACCGTCCGAGCCCACAGCGTGCACGCCCGTGACCTTGCCATTTTCGGTCAGCAAACCACGAACCGGCGTCGAGGTCATGATCGGAATACCGAGCTTCAGCGCCGAGGCCGCGAGCCGTGCGGCCAGCGCATTACCACTCGTGACGTTGATGCCGCGACGATAGAGCGTCAGTTCCTTGACGTGTGTGGCCAGACGCTTTGCCACGTAGCAGAATGACTTGAAGCTCTTCGTTGCCTGAAAGAAATGCTTGAGGTCGGCATTGCTCGAATTGAACATCATGCCGATGAACGTGATCGTTTCGAGCGGCGGCTTCAGACGATTCATGTCCTTGCCGAGGCCACGAATGTCGTACGGTGCGGCCAAAATCGAGCGGCCGATATCCTGTCCACCTGGCTTATGCGGGTTGTAATCGGGATACATCGTGGGTACGAACTTCGTCTCGGTTTCCTTCTCGAAGAAGTCCACCATCTTCGCGCCGTTCTCGATAAAGCACGAGACAGCAGCGTCGTCGTAATTCTTGCCCGCTTCTTCCTGCAGGTACTGCTTGACCTTCGCTACCGAGTCTGCCTGATTCTGCTTACGGCCATAGTGTGAGAGCGGAATCCAGAGAACGCCGCCTGACAGTGCGGTTGTGCCACCGAACACTGCTTCCTTTTCCACGACCACAACATTGAGGCCGCGCTTCTTTGCAGTGATTGCCGTAGCAAGTCCGGCTGCACCGGAACCAACGACCACCAAATCGCAAGTTATCTTCGTCATGTCTGACTTCCTTGTTGTTGATTACTTTGCAGGCACTGCGTTGAAACCAGGACGTGGAACCTGGTCCATGAGCATGCAGTTCAGACCGCCATCGGTGAGAATCTCTGCGCCGTTGACGTAGGCCGCGAGGTCCGAGGCTAGGAACAGTGCGGGTCCTGCCAGATCTTCCGGTTCACCGATACGACGCGAGGCCACGACTTGCGCACGACGCTCTTCGAAACCCGGCTCTTCATAGAACTTGGCCGACAGTGCAGTACGGATCATGCCCGGGAGCACGCAGTTCGAGCGCACACCACGGGGGCCCCACTCTGCCGCCAGTTGACGCGAGAGCAGGAGCACACCTGCCTTACCCGGCGAATACGAGCCGCTATTCGTTTGCGGGTTGAGCGCTGCGATCGAAGCCACGTGAACGATGCTGCCCTTGCCTGCGGCCAGCATATCCTTGCCGAACGAACGAGCGCACAGCAGATAGCCCGTCAGGTTCACGGACAGTGAGAGATTCCAGTCCTCGATCGAAACCGTTTCCAGCGAACCTGCGCGGAGCAAGCCCGCATTGTTGATCAGGGCGTTGACCGGACCCATCGTGGCACGCACATCGTCAGCGGCAGCGGCTACCGACTTCTCATCCGATACGTCGCAAGCGAACGGCAATGCAACCAGACCCTCATCACGCAGCGACAAGGCTACGGCCTTCGCACCTTCGAAGTTTTTATCCACGAGAGCAACGTGGGCCCCCACGCGCGCGAACGCCTGTGCGATGCCGGCACCGATACCCGAGCCTGCGCCCGTCACGACAACGATCTTGCCATTCAGGTGCAGCCCAGGCTGCACCGGATTCTGGATTTCTTGACTCATATGGATACCCAACTTTTTGGAAAGGTTACTTCTATAGAGAATCGCTCCGCCATTTGACACGCAGGCCAACTATGTGACAATGGAGAAACCACTCAAATAACAGGACAAACTGTGCAACAGGAGCAAAATGCGATTTCGAACTTCGTGCTCTACGGAGCGGAGAGCAATGCCCCTCATGACGATATGGTTCATTACGAGCCGATCTCACTACGTGCCAGTCTTTTTGACTTCGAAATCAAGCCTCACGTCCACCGTGCCCTCATCCAGGTTCTATACATCACCCACGGTGGTGGAGAGACCTCGATTGACGGCAGGACCTGGACATTTCAGGCCCCCTGCCTCATCGCGGTCCCTGCCCAATCGGTGCATAACTTCCACTTCGCGAACGACATTGAGGGACACGTTGTTACGGCGGCTCAGCCAGCACTCGAATCCGTGATCATGGCCTTGGCCCCAGATCTACTGGAATTCGTTCGAACTCCGGCAGTTCTGTCGGGAATACTCAACCTTGACAAGGGCACCCCGCTAGAGACCGTTTTTCAATCGATCCGACAAGAGACGCTGGTAGACGCGCGTTGGCAGCTCGCTGCGGGTGCTGCACGGATGATCGCTTTATTCGTTAAGGTCGGACGTCTTAGCGAAAGTGCGAAACTGGCTGCGAATCCCGAGCAACGAACACTGGCCGACAGAATTGAAAAATTCCGCGCCCTACTCGACAAGCACTGTCGGGAACGTCGGGCAGTCGGTGAGTACGCCAAAGACATGGGCGTAACCACGGGCCAACTTTCCCGAATCTGCCATGCTGCATTTGGTACTTCAGCGATCGAGGCTATCGACGCACGTTCTATCCATGAAGCCAAACGACTACTCGGCTATTCAACGATGAGCGTGAAGCAAATCGCCAACGAACTAGGATTCCAGGATGAAGCCTACTTCGGCCGTTTCTTCCGCAAACAAGTGGGAGAACGGCCAACCGAGTATCGTTCTACTGCCCAGGAGCGATTCCTGCTGGGTTAGCGCCCCGTGAGCTTGACAAACAGGTGCTCCGGACCCGAGTTCGTCAAGTTGTTGCCACGCACGTACTTGATTTCCTTCGTGGCATCGAGCGAGATCGAACCCACTTTCTGTGCCAGCGCACGCACCGACAGCAGCGTCTCCAGCTTCGCCAGCGGCATACCCAGGCATTTGTGCATCCCGTTTCCGAAGCCCATGTGTGCTTCGTTATCGCGGTCGATGTTGAACGTCTCACCGTCCGGGAACTTGCGCGAGTCACGGTTGGCCGAGGACAGCAGCAGTCGGATGATCGAACCTTTCGGGATGTGAACGCCGGCGACCGTCGTATCAGCGGTCGTCACGCGGGACACGCGTTGAACGGTGCCACGATAGCGTGCCGTCTCTTCCACGAACTTCTCGCAGTCGTCCATGTTGGCGCGCAGTCGTTCGAGGTGGTGCGGCTGCTCGGCCATCATACGGAACGCGTTGGCCACCAGGATCGTCGTCGTGTCGTGACCGGCGATGAACACGAACGAGCACAGCTCCTTTGCCTCTTTCTCGCTGAGCAGCCCGTCCTTCCACATGCGCGCAATGTGCGCGCCAATCGACTGGCTGTCCGTGTCCATGAGCTTCAGCATTTGGACGCGGAGGTATTCCCAAAAATCGTTAGCACTCTGCTCATCGGTACCGGTGCCCAGCGCGTTACGTGCAATACGTCCGAAGTACGAGAAGGTTTCGTCCGACCAGAACTTCATCTTCTCTTCGTCTTCTGCCGGAACATCCAGCATGGCCGAAATCGTGCGAATCGACAGCGGAATCGAGAAGTCCTGAACCACGTCGCCACCGCCCGTGGCGATCATCGCATCCAGCAGTTCGTTGGCACGTGCGGTCACCGCTTCAACAAACGGATCGATTGCCAGCGGCGTAAACGACGGTTGCAGAATCGTGCGCAGACGCGAGTGTGCTTCACCGTCGAACAGCGTGAGGAACGTGAGCGGCACCGGCTTCACCACTTCCGACGAGAACAGCTTCGTGTTACGGACGGCCTTGAACACGTCTTCGTAACGCGAGAGGAACCAGACGTCGGACGTCGTGGACTGGCAGCGCAGAACCGGTGCGTTTTCACGCATCCACTCGTAGTGTGCGTAGGGGTCGCCCTGCGAACCGTCGTCAACGACCTTGAACGGCTCCATACCCTCGGGCCACTTCAATTCATGCGAGTATGGGGGGAGCGCGGTCGCCGGCGCCTGGTCGATCATCGCGTGGAACGGGCAACCACCGGCCTTGGCTTCTTCAGCCAGAGCCGACATAGCCCCGGAATCATGCTTCACGTGCTTGGCCAGCGCCTTCATCACGAAATCGTCTTGTGCGAATTCTGCGTACAGCTTGACCAGTTGATCATCGCCCGTTGCCTGAACCAGCGCCTTCTGTGCCGCAGCGAAGGCCCCGAACTTCTGGATCTGATCTGCGTTCAGGCGACCGAGCAGCAAGCCCAGTTCGAGAGCCCTGGCCGCGTCCGAGGTCGAAACGGGCACATCCACCGCTTGCGATACGACTACAGAAGCCGCAGCCGGAGCAGCAGCTTGTGCAGGCGCTGCCGTAGCGAATTTTTCATAATGGAAACTCGTGGGATTCACGTTCTGGTCCTTGAGATACTTGCTTACTGCATCGACCATCGCGGGCGGCCCGCACAGGTAGATGTCGACTTCGCCGTCATTGAGGTGAGCGGCCTCGATGTGATCGGTGACCCAACCCTTACGCGGGTGAGCACTCGTCTTGTCCGCGATGACCGTTGCGTACGTGAAACCGGGGATCTGCTTTGCGTATCTTTCGAGTTGATCAACGCACACCAGATCGTTGTCCGTATTCACGCCCAGAATCAGGTGAATCGGATACTTGCTGCCGCCGCTCTTCAGGACCTCGTCAAGCATCGACAGGAACGGTGCGAGCCCCGTGCCACCGGCCAGCATCAGAACCGGACGCCCGATTTCACGCAGATAGAAACCGCCGTATGGACCCTTGAACTCGATCGCAGCACCGACCTTCGCCTTCTCGGCGAGCCACGTGGACATCAGGCCTTGCGGCACATTGCGCACCAGGAACGAGACGTCACGGTCTTGGGTCCCCGAGGAGAATGAGTAGCTGCGGGTCTGATCCGTGCCCGGAACCGTCACGTTCACGTATTGACCGGCCTTGAATTCGAGACCAACTCGGTCTTCGAGTTTGGCGGCGAATGCAATGGTGCTTTCCGAAACGCGCTCGATCGACGTCAGACGGCCTTGGTGCATGCGAGCGCTCTTGCCTGTCGAGCTCGACGCGATCTGGATCACGCAGTCCGACTTCGGGCTCATCTGGCAGGTCAGGACTTTGCGCTGGGCCAGCTCTTCCGCGCTGATGGCTTCATCCGTGCATTCACCCGTCGTGTATTCGCCGGATTCGCATACGGCCTTGCAGGTACCGCACACGCCGTCACGGCAATCGAGGGGAATATTGAGTTTGGCGCGAATCGCGGCGTCGGTAATGCGCTCGCCCTGTTCGCAGTCGATAAGCCGAGTTACGCCGTCTTCAAAATTGAGGGTGATCTGATAGACCATAGTGCGCTCCGTGTGCTGAACCGAACGGTCAGACTGTTTTTAGTAGACGCACTGTAGGGCCAAATTGTCACATGCTCAACGGACAGACCTTCTATTTAGCAGGACAAAACCTGCATCCAGGAAAGGGGGAATATAAGACGAAAAAGCCACCGGAAGGCCGATATGAAGCCCGCAAGCGGCCCCGTCGTCACGCTATGGAGCGGGCCGAATGGGCGTGTTCTGCCCTGCCGCGACCCACCACACTCCGTCCCGGCGCACCAGTACGTAAAGGGCCATCTCGGAGAACGACGCCGCGAGGTCATCGGACGGTTCCGCCACCTGTCCGTCCGGGCCGAGCGCTACGCGCCGAACTTGCGCGACCGCCACGTCCGGAGCCGGCGCAAGAACACCGACGATCTCGAAGCGGGAAGCATTGCCACCCTTTCCGGATCGCTTCAATCGCGCATGGATCGGATGCAGTTCCGCGTAGCCACGAACAGATGCACCGAACGGGCTGCCCCAGATGATGTCCGCGGCAAAGTGGCGGTTCGACAGGTCCGCGTCATGCTGGTCCCAGCCGGCCTGGAGTTCCTCGACGAAGCGCGCGACCGCGTCGCTTGCCTGCCGCGTTGCGGATGCGTCGGCACTCAGTGTCGGCCGGTTCGGTTGATCGCCGGCAGTCGTCGCGTGGGAAATCATGTTGCGTCTCCGTTCGTCAGCTTCCTCAATAGATGTGACAGAGGGTCAATGGGAACGTTCCAGCTCGCACACTGCAACGGACGCGTGATCGGTTGGACTCTCTTGTAGTCGACAGGCGTCTCGCGTCTCGCGTCTCGAGGTCTGCTTTTTGCTGTTCAATCTCCAAGGTCGGGAATCGCCCGTTTTCGATTTGAACAAGGAGATAGGGTCATGAGGGCCGGGTCCGGGCGGCCCATATCATCTGCGCCACGGGCGGTCTACTACGCCCTCGCATCGAATATCGCCGTCGCCGTGTGCAAGTTCGCCGTCGCGTTCTACACCAACTCGGGGTCCGCACTTGCCGAAGCCGTACACTCCAGCGCCGACTGTCTGAACCAGGTTGCGCTGCTCGTCGGTCACCGCGCCGCGCGAGCCGAGCCCGACGAGCAACATCCACTCGGCTTCGGACGCGCGACCTATGTCTACGCAATGCTGGTGGCGATGCAGCTTTTCATCTTCGGCGGCGTTGTGTCGATGGTGATCGGCGGCTTTCGAGCAATCCATCACTCACGGCTCGAACAGCCCTTGCTCGCGATCGGCGTGTTGTGCGTGT
This sequence comes from Paraburkholderia sp. BR10923, assembly GCF_040948765.1. Taxonomy (NCBI): domain Bacteria; kingdom Pseudomonadati; phylum Pseudomonadota; class Betaproteobacteria; order Burkholderiales; family Burkholderiaceae; genus Paraburkholderia; species Paraburkholderia sp. BR10923. The sequence continues at coordinate 64,887 of NZ_JBFPKO010000020.1, forward strand.
CCGGCGTGATCGAGGCAGTCGCTCTCAGAGCCTCCATTCGCACGATCGAGCCGCGGCATCGCGCCGGCGGGCTACTGAACTGGTTCAGGGAAAGCGGCAGGCCGTCCGTGATGCTCTCGGTCAGCGAGGATGCCGCCGCGGTAACGGGCGTGCTCGTCTCCCTCATCGCGATCGGCATTACGGTTCTTACCGGCAATCCGCTTTACGATGCGCTCGGCAGTGTCGGCGTCGGCATCGTGCTGATGGCCACGGCGCTGTTCTCGATGCGCGAGATCCAATCGCTTCTCGTGGGTGAATCGGCGCACCAGCGCATACGCCAGGAGATGCGCGCGTGGCTCGGCGAGCGCCGCGAAGTCCGTCGCATCGTCAGTCTGATCGCCTTGAAGTGGTCGGAGGATCTGGTGGTTGCGATTCAGGCCGAACTCGAACCGCACGACAATGCAAACGAGATGGTGCGCACGATCGACCGCATCGAGCACGAATTGAAGGAGCGCTTTCCAACCGCTCGATGGATATTCTTCGAGCCCGAATTGCGAGAACATGGCCGAGCCCCGCTCTAGCAATGATGCACAGCACCGGCGACACGTGGCGCGCCGCTTGCTTGACATATAGATGCGGGCGAGATGGGGATGGTTTGTTCCCCCAATGAACGGCTCGGTCAGGCCGACCCGGGATACGGCTGAGGGTGGCAATGGATAGCTTGCAGTGTGAGTACGACGATTGTGTGGTGCTGGTTCGGGCACTTCGGAACTGGATTGACCGCCACTGGCCTATCGACCGCGCGCGCGTGAAGGCCGAGATGGGGCAGCTCATCGATATGGTGGAACGGGCCGGACCGCGCGACGCGATGTTTCACGGTCGTCTCGATGCGGCGCGCTCGCTGATCGTGCTCGGGCGCTTGACGGACGCGCTGGACTGTGTCGATACGCTACTGCCGGTCGTGCAACAAAGCGAGTGCAGCCCCAGGCGTTGGCCGATCATCGCCCGACGCTGGAGACCGTAAAACTCGCGAAGGTTTGATCGAACTGATCGTGCCTCTCCGAACGACTCAGGCCGGATAGCCTACCGGGATCAGATAGAGGACGGTCTGGCCGTGAGGCAGCCCGAGCTTGCGCGCCGCCGGAGCCCCGTCGACGGCGCCCACGGGCACGGCGACTAGCCCCAGCGTGACGATCTGCAGCAGCATGTTCTGGGTCGAATGCCCGACCTCGAGATCGGCATACAGATTGGCTCTCCCGCCATATCTCGCGGTGAGCCTGCTGGGGTCGGCGGCCACCACGAGCAAGGCCGGGGCCGCCTCGACCGACGCCTGGTTGACCGCAAGCGCTCGCAGTGCGGGGCGCAGGTCGTGGCTGGCGCGCTTCTCGGCCCGATGGCCTTCCGGCAGATAGTGCATCACCTCCGTGGCGGTCACCACGTAAAGTTCGAGCGCATACAAAGCGCCGGCCGCCGGAGCCGCGCGCTTACCGTCCGAGCTGGTGATGCCCTGCCCCGCCCACATCAATTGGCCGATGACTTCGACGGGCAGCGGCTTCGACGCGAATCGGCGCACGGACCTGCGCTTCGCGATGGCTTCCTCGAGGGACACCGTGCCTGTGAGGTTGGGCTTGGGCAACTCGATCTGATCGGTGAATTTCGCCTGGGCGCCCTGCGCCAGGCTGGTAGAACCCTCGGCGAGCGCGCCTGCGGCCAGCGCAACCAACAGTTCACGGCGTTTCATCGGTCACCTCCATCAGCAAAAAAGCAGGCTGGCTGGCAGAGCCTGCAGCCTGCGCGAATCTCAGTGCTGCGCGTTGGCGAACACGGCTAGGCCACGGAACCCGCGACCGGTGTACGCCGCACTTCCGACAGATAGATCAAGTTCAGCGAAACCCAGACGATCCCGTACAGGAACACGAAGCAGGTGGAACGCACCCTGAAAAAATCCAGCAGGATGCCGAAGATAATCGGCAGCAGGAATCCGCCAAGGCCGTCTGCTGCGTTTCCCACGTGACGATGCCGCCCTTCACATAGATCTTCCATGAGCAGGACCCCATGCAGTTCACTCCATGAGTGGAACGAACTATCTTGTCGTGCTGCCAGCATTTGCGGTAAGCGTCCTCCCATTGCCGGGTCTTCATCTGCGACAGCACCGTGACCATCCGAAAACTGCGGACGGGGGGCCGTAAAGTAACGTAACCTGTCCAGGAAATGGCTCATGTGCGTCCTGCCTCTATCGGATTAGGTCGGCGCGAGGTCGCGAAAGGGATTTGAAACGGACAAACTGCGGATGACGTCCGCTTCGTGCATGGAGGGCTGCCTTGATGCCCGGCACGGACGCACCTTAGCGCGCAACGTCTTTGTCTATGGTGACATGCATCAAGTCTCCCTCAATCGGACTTTGGTCCTACAAACGCCGCCCGTGCGGTGGTGTAGGTTTGTCATGCGCAACCGACAGGAGGCCAATCATGTGCCGCTGGCTCGCTTATACCGGCAATCCGCTTCAGCTCGAAACCGTGCTGTTCAACGCCCGGCATTCGCTGATCGATCAGAGCATGCATTCGCGGCTCGGCGCCACCACCACCAATGGCGACGGCTTCGGGATCGGCTGGTATGGCCATCCCACCGACATTCCGTTTCGCTACCGCTGCATTCAGCCCGCATGGAGCGACCGCAATCTACGCGAGGCCGCCCGGGCGATCCATTCGCCGCTATTCGTTGCTCATATACGCGCGGCGACCGACACGCCGTCGCAGGAAACCAACTGTCATCCGTTCCGCCACGGCCGCTGGCTGTTCGCGCACAACGGGCTGGTGCGCAACTACCCGAAGGTGCGCCGCGATCTGATGGTGCAGATCGACCCCGATCTGTTCCCGTCCATCGAGGGCTCGACCGATTCCGAGGTGCTGTTTTTTCTGGCGCTGACTTTCGGGCTGGAGCTCACGCCCGTCACCGCGCTCGAGCGGATGGTCGGCTTCGTCGAAGCCACCGGCCGCCGGCATGGCGTCGATGAACCGCTGAACATGACCGTGTGCGCGACCGACGGCGAGCAGATCATCGCGGTCCGTTATTCGAGCGAAGGCCAGTCGCGCTCGCTGTTTCACAGCACCTCGTTCCGCCATCTGCGCGAGTTGTATCCCGACGACGAGCGCATCAGGACGGCCGGCGAGAATGCGTTCCTCGTGCTGTCCGAGCCGCTCTCGGACTTGCCGGGCATCTGGCAGGAAATTCCCGAGAGCACGGCGGTGGTCGCACGCGGCGGCGAGATCGAGCAGTATGCGTTCAAGCCGCGAATGGACTGAGCCGCGCCTGGAATTTTGCGCCCTGCCGCCCTATGCTGCGGGAATGAGCAAGGTTTACGGCACAAAACGTGCATACCGGCTCGGGAGAAACGCGGCGTGTCATCTTCGAATCCGGGACCGACGGCAGAAGACAAGCTCGCCTTCTGCGTTGCCTGCACCGCACTGGACCAGGCGACTCGCGATCTGCAACAGTTGAGAAGTAACCCGGCAACATCGCTGAATGCGCTGTCGAAAGCGCAGCGCGACTACGAATTGTCCCGGGTGCAATGGCAGCGCTGTCAGTGGCAACTGCGGGCCGCGACGGCCCACGCAGTGAAGAGACCATCACAATGCATCGGCGCGGTCGTCATCGTTGGGCACGACAAGGCGGTCCGGGATTCTCTGCGGGTTCTGCTCAATGTAAAGGGATATGGGCGCTCCAAAGCGCTCGGTTTCGACCATTGGCATGAAATATGGCTCGAGCCGTCGCGCCAATTGATCATCCTCGACGTTCCCGTCAATTCGATTACGACAGCGTTGTGGTTCGTGGAGAGCTTCGATACAAGCATCGATAAGCCGCACATCATTGCGGTGGCGCGGCCGGAAGACGCGGTCAGTTTCGCTGGCAAGGTCGATGCCGTCGTTGCCAAGCCCATCGTGCTCGAAGAATTGCTTTACGCAATCGACTTGATCCAGTTGCAGACGAAGGCTCCAGCGCATCATGGGTGACGGTGTCCGTCGGCACGGCCCAAGGTTCGTTCCTCCCCTATAGAAGCTCGCATTCCGCGCACTTTCACCGAAGCCGCGCTTCGCATCTGCTTGCCGAAGCCGCGCAACGCCGCCCCGAACACCCCGGGCCCGCAATTTGCTAAATGTGGCGGCGAGGTGACATATATATGAACGACGATAAACTGATCGAGCCGGAATCCGCCGTACGCGACCCCGTCGAGCGATCCTGGATCAGACGCCTGGGCCCCGGCCTGATCACGGGCGCGGCCGACGACGATCCATCCGGCATCGGCACTTATTCGCAGGCCGGCGCGCAGTTCGGGTTCAACCTTCTGTGGGTGATCCTGATCACGTATCCGTTGATGACCGCAATCCAGCTGGTGAGCGCGCAGATTGGCCGGGTGACCGGCAAGGGCCTCGCGTCGAACATCCGCGCGCATTATCCGGCGTGGCTGCTGTACGGCGCGGTTGCCCTGCTCGTCGTGGCAAACGTGATCAACATCGCCGCAGACCTATCGGCGATGGGCGCCGCGGCCGGACTGCTGCTGCCAGGTCCGCAGCACCTTTATGTCGTCGGCCTCGGGACGTTCTCGGTCATCCTGCAGATTTTTGTCCCATACGATAGCTATGCGCGGATTCTGAAGTGGACCGCCGTATCGCTTCTTGCGTACGTCGCGGTCGCTCTCATCGTGCCGATCCCTTGGGGCGAAGTCGCGCGCGCGATTGTGTTGCCGCGCATCTCGCTGACGTCGGACTATCTGACCATGATCGTCGCGGTGCTGGGTACGACGATCAGTCCGTATCTATTCTTCTGGCAGGCGTCGCAGGAAGTCGAAGAAATGCGCTCGGCACCTGAACAGGCGCCGCTGCGCCGCGTGCCGCACCAGGCGCCGGCGCAGTTGCGAAGAATCCGCTTCGACACGTGGGTCGGCATGGGGGTGTCGAACTTCGTTGCATTTTTCATCATGTTGACTGCGGCGGCTACGCTGCATCTGCACCACATCGAAGTAAAAACCTCGGCCGATGCCGCGCGAGCGCTCGAGCCGTTTGCCGGGCGTTTTGCTTACGTCCTGTTTGCGCTCGGCATCATCGGCACCGGCCTGCTCGCACTGCCGGTTCTAGCCGGCTCGGCGGCCTACGCCGCCGCGGGCAGCTTTCGCTGGCGCAGCAGTCTGGCGTTGCATCTGACGCTCGCGCGCGAATTTTATGCGGTGATCGCACTGGCCATCGTCGGCGGTGTGGCTATCACCTTTATGCATTTCGACCCGATCCGCGCGCTGTACTGGAGCGCGGTGATCAATGGCGTTACCGCGGTGCCGATCATGGTCGTCATGATGCTGATCGCGCGAAGTCGGCGGGTCATGGGACAGTTCGCCGTCAAGGGTGTGCTGGCCTGGGGAGGATGGCTCGCAACGCTCGCGATGGCGCTGGCGGCGGTTGGCGTGTTCGTGCCGTCGTAACCAGACGCGTGTTCACCACGAACCCGGCTTTCGTACGGGAAAACCATGCTTAGCAATTCGCGCCGTACGGGTTGCGCAACGGCAACCGCATCTGAACTTCCTGGTTATACGTTCGTCTGAACGGTGCATCTGGCCATCGACAGTGCCGTCACATGCTGACGGTTTGCCGACAACCGCGTGGCCGCTCCCGATCGACGACCAAGGAGGATTGCACATGCCGAAGAAGCGTTCAGACGAATCGTCACCCTCACGCGGCAACCGCAGCGGCAGGATTCTCGCCGCGCCGGTTTTCTCGCAGCCGCAGCCCACGCCGGACCCGCAAACCTTCGTGGTCAGGCACGCATCCGATACCGCGGCCTACAAGGTCATCGACGAACTGAACCGCGAGCACAAGCTGAAGGCGCTGCCGTTTCCGCCGCCGCGCGGCGGCACCGAGCCCCGGCTGACGTTTGCGGAGGTGGTGAACAACAACCAGCAGCTCATCGATACGATTAGCCAGAGTGGACAGATCGTCTTTCACGCCACCGGCGATTGCGGCAGTACGAAGGGTCCGGCCACCCAGAACGAAGTCGCGGACAAGATGGTCAGCGACTTCGACGAAGCCGATCCCGCCGAGGTGCCGCAATTCAACTTTCTGCTGGGCGACATCGTCTACAGCTTTGGCGAGGCGCAGTACTACTACGATCAGTTCTATGAACCGTACCGCAACTACCATGCGCCGATTCTCGCCGCTGCCGGCAACCACGACGGAATGGTTTCGCCGTTGAAGCATGAGAAAAGCCTGCAGGCGTTTCTGAGGAACTTTTGCTCCGACTGCTTCCAGGTCTCTCCCGACGCGGGCCACCTTTCACGGACCGCGCAAATTCAGCCAGGCGTTTTCTTCACGTTCGAGGCGCCGTTCGTGCGCATCATCGCGTTGTACAGCAATACGCTCGAGGACCCCGGTGTGATCGCGGACCGTGACATCGGCAACAGTCAGCTGAAGTTCCTGAAAGCGGCGTTATTGCGGGTGAAGAAAGAGAACTATCGAGGCGCGCTGCTGTTCGCGCATCACCATCCGCCGTATGTGGCGCGCGGGCGTCACGGCTGGAGCGTGGAAATGCAACAGCAGATCGACACGGTTTGCGATGAGGTCGGTATCTGGCCACATGCGGACCTCGCGGGACACGCGCACAACTATCAGCGCTTTACGCGAACCCGTTCCGATGGCACCCACATCCCTTACATCGTTTGTGGCAACGGGGGTCACGCGGTGCAGCAGCTCACCACCAACGGACAGCCGCCGCTTCGCGCGCCGCAGCTGATCCAGGCCGCGTCGAAAGACACCGATGCGGTCGTCCTTGAAAGCTACGACGACCGCAACTTCGGCTATTTACGGCTCGTCGCCAACGCGAGGCAGTTGCGCATCGAATACCATCCCGCGGTCGACGGACCCAACACGAAAACCCCCGACGATCAGGTGACCATCGATCTGGCCACCCGGCAGGTCGCGCACTATGTCGCTCGCGACTCGGGCATACCCGCTCTTGCCGAGCGCATTCGTCAATTCGCGCGGGTCCAGCCTCGCGAAGACTGACAGGTGCGCAACTCGCCTCGATCCGATGCGATCCGCGGCTCCCGCTGGTTTTCCCGCATTACAGATTCGCGAAGATCTACCGTAATCGTAAAAGTGAGGCGGCTCGCAGCGTTCGAGCCGTCGCTCAACCCGGTAGTCGGAGAACAGCGTGAGATTCAAAGCGGCCTCGTGCCCTACAAAACGGGCCGCCGGCAAAAAAGAGCTGTCGATGTCGGTGAACGTGTCCGCGCGTCAGCTGCGGGATGACTCGCTGGTCGCGATAGTCGACCAGGCGCTGCGAAAACACCGGGTACCGCCGCGCTGCCTGCAGATCGAACTGACCGAAAGCGCGTTGATGGAATACCCCTCACTCGCGCAGGCAACGTTGATGGCGCTCAAGCGCCTGGGCGTGCGCATCGCCATCGACGACTCCGGAACCGGATACTCGAGCCTGCGCTATCTGGCCGATTTTTCGCCGGACATCGTGAAGATCGACCGCTCGTTCACGGCCAGGCTGGGCCGCGACTCGGCGGCCGCGTCGATCGTCCGGGGCATCATCCAGATGTCGCACGAACTCGGCATCAAAGTGACGGCCGAAGGCGTCGAAACGAATCAACAGTGGCATGCGCTGCGCGAGGCAGGCTGCGACTTCGTGCAAGGGTTCTTTTTGACGAAGCCGATGAAGGCGGAGAATCCGGTTCAGTGCGAATACTCTGTGCCCTCGTCAGCAGCAGCCGGGGCAACTAGCTTCTGCTCCCATTGAGAAACAGATCCGCGACGACCGAGCGCAGCCAGCGATTGCCGGCTTCGTGATGGTATTTCGCGTGCCAGTGCTGGCGCACCGCGAACCTGTCCACCGGGAAAGGACACGAATGGACCACGACGTCATTCGCCCGCGCCAGCGTCTCGCCAATGTGGCGGGGCAAGGTAGCAATCAGATCGGTCGACTTGATGATCGATCCTAGTCCGAGGAAGCCGGGCAATTCGAGCACGACGTCGCGTTCGATGTTCTCGCGCAATAACGCCTGTTCGAGCAGTTGCCCGCCCGTGCCAGCCGCAATGACGACATGCCCCTCGCTGCGGTATTGCTTCAGACTCAGCCGCGCACGCACGCGAGGATGATTGCGGTTGGCAAGGCATACCCAGTCCTGCATATAAAGCTGTTGCTGGTACATACCGCCCCCCAGCCAGGGCACATGCCCGATCGCAAGATCCGCCTCGCCGGATTCGAGCGCCCGCTCCGTATTGCCGTCGATCCTTGCCGCTTCGAGCCGAACGCCTGGCGCCTGCGCCCGCAAATGCGCCAACATTCGCGGCAGCAGCGTAATGTGGCTCGCGTCAGTCATGCAGATTCGAAACCGTCGTTTGGCCGTGGCGGGATCGAAAGATATCTCCCACGCAGCGAACCGGCGCAGCGACTCGAGAATTTCCCTGCACGGTCCGATCAACGCGTCAGCCTGCGGAGTGGGCGTCATACCGCCCGGCGTGCGAACGAATAACGGGTCCTGCAAATGCTCGCGCAAGCGACCCAACCAGATGCTGACCGTCGGCTGACTTTGCCCGAGTTGCTCAGCGGCGCGCGTGACACTTCGCACGTCGTAAAGCAGGTCGAAAAGCTGAAGCAGCTTGAGGTCCGGAAGCTCAGTGGTACTCATGGCGGTATTGTCATTTGCAATATCGCCATTGTATCCATTGCGCTATGCCCCATGAACGGGCGTCCGTGAGCTGGGCCTCCTCGCCCCACCGCATGCATTAAATGAGCGAAACGGTCAGCCGGTCGATGATCGCTTGCGTCTGCGGTCGAACGCCGCGCCACCACTCGAACGCTTCGGCAGCCTGCTCGACGAGCATGCCGACGCCGTCGGCGATGCCCTGCACGCCCGCATTTCGCGCGAGCCGCAGGAACGGCGTGAGCCCCTTTCCATACGCGAGTTCGTACGCGGTTCCTGCTCGGCTGAACACGTCCGGGGGAACCGCAGGCAACTGACCGGTCAGGCTCGCCGATGTTGCGTTCACGACGAGGTCGAACTGCCCCATCCCGTCGAGTTCCCGGTAGCCGCATGCGATCAATGGGCGGCTGCTCGCGACTTGCGCGACCAACGCCTCGGCCTTGCGCACATCCCGATTCACGACGACCAGTTGCGCCGGACGCGCCGCGATGAACGGCAGCAACGCGCCACGCACCGCTCCGCCCGCACCCAGCACGAGCACGCGCTTGCCCGCCATCGGCTGAGCGAGGTTCACTTCGATATCGCGCACGAGACCGACGCCGTCGAAGTTCTCGGCAACGATCCGGCCGTTTTCGAACTTCAGCGCGTTCGCGGCGCCGGCGAGCGTGGCCCGTTCGCTGCGCTCGTCGGCAATCGCGAACGCCTGCAGCTTGAACGGCGCGGTGACGTTCATGCCTCTGCCGCCCGCGGCGATGAACGTCTTGACGGTCTCGGCGAAAGCGTCGGCGGGCTCGATCGGACCTTCGATCGCCGAGTAGCTGATGTCCTGTCCGGTCGCCTGCGCAAACAGACCGTGAATCAGCGGAGATTTCGTGTGGCCGATCGGATTGCCGATCACCGCGTATTGGTCGCTCATCACGCACTCCCCTTCGAAAACAGCACGCCCTGGGTCTGCATCGCGTCGATTTCCGCGGCGCTGAAGCCCAACGACTGCGCGACTTCCGCGTTGTGCTGACCGAGATCCGGGCCGACTTCGCGGATCGACGTGTCGCAGTCAGAGAAGCGGAACGGCAGGTTAGGCAGGCGCAGCTTTCCGAAGCGCGGATGGTCCTGCTCGATCACCATGCCACGCGCGACGATCTGCGGATCGTTGACCACTTCATCGATGCGCTGCACTTTTGCGCAAGGCACGTCGACGCCATCGAGCAGCGCCAGCACGCCGGCGACCGGCCGCGCCGCAACCCACGGCTTCACGACCGCGAGGATTTCGTCGCGATGGGCGTTGCGTCCGTTCAGGCTGTGGAACCTCGCATCGGTGCCGAAGCCGGCCGGACCGCCGTGCTGTTCGACGAGCGAAGCAAACCGCTTCCACGCATCGTCGACCTGCGCGGCGATCACGAGATCGCCGTCGGCCGCGCGGAACACGCCGTACAGCGTCGACGTCGGCATGTCGTGCCCCGTCTGCTCGGGCAGCACGCCTTGCATCGTGTAGCACTGCACCGCGTATTCGTGCATCGACACCAGCGTGTCGTACAACGCCATGTCGATATGCTGGCCGCGACCGCTCTTCACGCGGCCGAGCAAGGCGGCGTTGATCGCGGCGACCGCGTGAATGCCCGTGTACATATCGCCGAGCGAAATTCGCATCAGCGGCGGCGGTTCGCCGGGATTGCCGACCATCTGCATGATGCCGCTCTTCGCCTCGGCGATCAGACCGAAGCCCGCGCGATGCGCGTCGGGCCCGGTGTGACCGTACGCCGAAATCGAGCAGTACACGAGACCCGGATTGCGTTCGGACAATGCGGCATAGCCGAGGCCCAGCTTGTCGAGCGCACCCGGCCGATAGTTCTCGATGAACACATCGGCCGAATCGCACAGACGCCGCATGAACTCCTTGCCGCGCGGGTCTTTCATGTCGACGCTGACGCCGCGCTTGCCCATGTTCAATTGCAGGAAGTAGGCGCTTTGCTGGTCGTCGAGGATGGTCGCGTGCTGCCGGCCGGCATCGCCGCTGCCGGGACGCTCCACCTTGATCACTTCGGCGCCGAGCGCCGCGAGGCAGCGGCCCACGTACGGACCGGCAAGAAAGTGGCTGTAGTCGACGACGCGAATACCTTCGAGGGGGCGGGCTTGCATCAGTTCGCTCCCGGACGACGCGGCACCATCAGCCGATGTTCGCCGCGCTGGACGACCTGGCCGTCCTGATTGATCAGCTCGGACGGCAGCACGACGATGCCCCAGTCCGGACGGCTGTTGCTCGCGCGCATGTTGCCGACGCGGAACTTGACGTGAAGCACGTCGTTGACCTTGATCGGCAGCAGGAAATCCCACGTCCAGCCGAGCGACATGCCTGGCAGGAAGCGATAGTCGCTCTGCGTCTTCAGGCCATCCGCGATCGACAGGCCGAACAGCCCGTGCGCGACGATCGAACCGAAGTGGCTCGCGTTCGCATATTCCTCGTCGACATGCACGGGAGTGTGATCGCCGGTCAGATCGGCGTAAGCGAGAATGCGTTCTTTGGTGACGGTATAGGTCGGGCTCACGCACTCGTCGCCTTCGTTCGCGTCGTCCCAGTACTTTTCGATGATCGTGCTCATGCTTTACGCCTCCGCGCGTGGATTGATCGCCAGCGCCTGCGCAACGCACGTGGCGGGTTTGGCCTGAATCAGTTCGACCGCGAGTCCATCCGGCAGGCGCAGCCAGTTGCGCCCTTGCGGCATTTCACTGACGCCGAACGCTTGCGCCGCGGCGAGCGAAGCCTCGAGGTCCTCGCACATCACGCCGAGATGCGCGAGCCGGCCCTCGGGACCTTCGTAGCGCGGATCACTGATGAACTGCAGTCCGCCGAGCGTCCAGTACTGACGCGGCTCGTCGCGCGTGCCATCCACCTCGCGCATGGTCATGCCGAAGACCTGTTCGAAGAAGCGGATATGCCAGTGGATGTCCGTCACCCAGATGGCGACGTGCTCCAGATAGGCTTTCGCGCCGCTCATGCCGTCGCTCCTTCTCGCTGACGGTCGGTCATCGCGCGCTCGATGCCCTTGATGCACGCGACCAGCGTCGAATTGACCGGCGTCGGCACGCCGAGGCGCTCGCCCCAGCGCACGACCGCTCCGTTGATGAAGTCGATTTCCGTGACCGAGCCTTTTTCGAGGCTCTGCAGCATCGAGGTCTTGAACGCGGGCGAGAGTCCTTCGGCCGCGAGCGTCCAGGCTTGTTCCGCTTTCGTGATCGAAAGACGGATGCCGGCGGCCTTCGCGGCTGCCATCGCTTCTTCGATCGCCGCCAACGCGGAGGCTTTCAGAACGGGCTCCTCGTACAGTTGCCCATACGTCAGACCGGTGATGCCGGTGATCGCGCCCGTCGCGACGTTGATCAGCAACTTGTCCCACATGGTGCCGAGGATGTTGTCGCTGATCGTGGTCGTCAGACCCGCACTGTTGAACGCGTCGGCGATGGCGCGGACCCGGTCGGTGACCCGGCCATCGAGCTCGCCGACGATGGTCAGCTTTCCGTTCACGCCCGACTGGATGTGCCCGGGCGCCTTCAGCACGCCGCCCACATAGGTCTTGCCCGCCAGCACGCGCTCCCGGCCGACGATTTCGCCGAGCACGTCTTCATGGCCGAGGCCGTTTTGCAGCGACAACACGAGCGTGTCGGGTCCGACGAGATCGAGCGCGCCGCGCATTGCCGAATCGGTGTGGAAGGACTTGACCAGCACGATGACGAGGTCCACCGGCCCGACTTCGGCGGGGTTCATCGTCGCGCGGACTTTTACGCGGCGTGAGCCGTTGGCGTCGTCGACTAGCAGGCCGTCGCGGCGCATGGCCTCGACGTGCGCCGCGAAGCGGTCGACCAGACACGTCTGATGGCCGCCTTCAGTCAGCGCGGAGCCGATCGCGCAACCCAACGCGCCGGCTCCCAGGAATGCGATCTTCATAGATGTCTCCGTGATTTAGAGACGAAGATACGATTCCTATCTCATGCTGGCAATGCAATGAACGCAATAGGGTCATTGCAAATTTTAATGTTACGGTACGCCAGCGGAGGTGGATCAACGTTCCAGTCTTTCCCCTCAATGCGTGCGGACCGTCTGACCGCTCTGTCCCGCGTTCATCGCCGCGGCTCTGTCCGCTCGATGCATCGCGGCCACCTTCGCTTCCGCGGCCTGAATATCGGCGGGATACGAACCATCATCGCCCATCGACGGGTTGTATCCCGCCGCTTCCAGCTCCTCGAGTTCGTGCATGACCTCCGCGCGCGTGAGTTGATGCGGCTCGGGCTCCGATACAGTTTGCGCCTCCGCGCTTGTGCAGCCCGCCATCATCATCGCACCGGCGAACACGCAGCTCAGTAGCGAGTAAACCGCGTATTGACTCAACGATTCCGATTTCATGATGTGCTCCTTTTGACCTGAGGATGTATTCGTGCATCCGTATTCACTTCGGACCGTCTCGTCAGATCGTGAGTGTTACGCGATGCACATCAGGTAGACGGAGTTTTCTCGTTGGATATTCCCGGTCCTTTCTAAATAGAACTACCACGCAATCTTCGACGCTCGATCCCATTGCGCAATTGACCTGCGACGAACGCGCCGACGATCAGAGCCAGATACAAGGCCACGAGATCGTGACGCCATGTGTTCAGTGCAAGCTGATGCGCAATTAGTTTTGGATCGGGAGTTGGAAGGACTGCCCGCTTCGCTTCGACGGCTCGCATCATCCTGACAAAGCCTGCCGCGGACAACAATGGCAGCACGATGACCCATGTCAACAGCACAGGCTTCATGCGAAGCGCCCATCGCATGTGACGCAAGCGAAACCATAGTCCGAGGCATCCGTGTATCCATCCGGGCGCGAGCAGCGCAAGCTGCAAACCCTGCGTACCGGTCGTCAGCAACTGGATCACGACACGCTCGTAGTCCGGTTCGAAGCCATAGAGCGTGGACGCGAGCCGGGTCGTCACCGCATGACGGATCAGCAGCAGCGGCAGGCTAAGGCCTGCCCATAGACGCACCCACTCCGCCAGAGGCAACGCCCAGTGACGGCGCGCATAAATCGTTCGCATCGCCAGCACGAAATGCAGCGCAGCCGCTCCGTATAACGCGATCGTTCCGGGCGCGCTGCGCCAGAGCCGCAGCGCCAGAACCAGACCGCGTCCGGCGAGTTCGAGCGACCAGATTCCAAGTGCGTGATTGAGCAGATGGAGAAAGAGATAGACCAGCAACACCACGCCGGAGCCGAGTTGCAATCGCCGCAGAGCGGCTTGCATCCGCAACGTCATGCGAACGTCCCGTTGATGCCGTATGTCACGTGCGGGGCAAACGCCGCCTCGTCGATCAGGTTCATTTGATCACCCATCCGATGTCAGTCTTACCTGCAAGACCATCGAGATGCGGTGCTTATTCCCGATTCGATTCGCCGCATCATCGCCCCATCACGCGTTGCGCGCGACATCGCCCGACACCGCATACCCGACCTGCATGCCGTGAAGGTGGTGCCGGGGAGGCTTGCAGGCCTCTGCGGCGGCGGCCTGAAAGCCAGTCAAAGCGTCGCCGTCACCCCACCATCGACATAAAGAACATGACCGTTGACGAAGTCCGACGCGCCGCTCGCGAGAAAGATCGCCGCGCCGACCAGATCCTGCACATCGCCCCAACGTCGCGAAGGCGTGCGATTGACCAGCCAGTTGCTGAACGCTTCATCGTTGACGAGCGCGTCGGTCAGTTCCGTCCTGATGTAGCCGGGGCCGAGGCCATTGACCTGAATGCCATACTGGCCCCAATCGATCGCCATGCCTTTCGTCAACATTTTCACGGCGCCTTTGCTCGCGGTATAGGCGGCGATATTGGGCCGGCCGAGTTCGCTTTGCACCGAGCAGATGTTGATGATCTTGCCACGCTTGCGCGCGATCATGTAGCGCGCGACCGCCTGCCCGACCAGAAACACGCTATCCACATTGGTCTTCATCAGCTGTTCCCATTGCGCGTGGGAGAACTGCTCGAGCGGCGCGCGCCGCTGCATGCCGGCGTTGTTCACGAGAATATCGATCGCGCCGATCTCGCTTTCGATCTGCGCCACCGCCGCTTCCACCGCCTCCGGAGCCGTCACGTCGAAACATCGCCCATGCACGATCGCGCCTGCGTCGCGCAGGCGGCTGACCGCTTCCGCCAGCCTCGCTTCATTGCGGCCGTTCAGCACGACTTCCGCACCAGCGCCTGCCAGCCCTTGTGCCAACGCATAACCGATACCGGTACTCGATCCGGTGACGAGCGCGCGACGCCCGCTCAGGTCGAAGATCTGCAGACTGTGGTTCAACTTCATCCCCCTTTTGGATTCGATGTAGCAGCTTTCGATTCGTGAAGCTAACCCGATGAATCGAGATCGTGCCGGAACCGGCGGCGCTGCGCGGCGTCGCTGATGCAAGCTTCGACCCGTTGAACGAACTCGTCGAAACTTGCGGCATGCCGCGCCTCGCGACTGGCAATCATCTTCGCGATCGGCCCCACATAGACGGCCAGTTTAACGGCGACGGCATCGATGCTGGCCTGCTCGATCACACTGCCCGGCGCCCTACCTGCGGCGCTCGCGGGCGATACAGCCGATACCTTCGCCGCAGCCGGAGCCACCGCGACGCCTGAGCCCGGCGATGACGACGCGACCATCGACATATCGGGCGAGCCCGCCGTCAGCCGCGCGAAGGCCTGCTCGAATTCGAGCCGCGCCGTGTCGGGCAACACCGCCGCCAGTTGCGCGCCGAGCGCTGGCAGGTCGTTCGCCTGGGTGGCCGCGCGTCGCACCAGCAGGCTCGCGAGCGGGCCCATGTGGATCGCGAGTTGGCGTTCGATGCGCGCGAGCATCTCAGGGGGCCAGTTGCGCGGCGCCGAAGGCACAGGCATCGGCGGGTTGCTGCCGCCCGTCGCATGCGCTGGCAAGGCTGCGGACGCGGACCAATACGCGGAGGGCGTCACGATAGTCCGGTCATCGTCGGCCGCGGCGGGTGAGACGGCCAACGACCTCAAGCTCGCGAGCCATTCCGCGGCCGAACCGAAGCGGTCTTCTGGCCGCCTCGCAAGTGCCTTGACGAGCATCGCGAAGCAACGCCTACTCGGATTGGCAAATACCGGATCGCTCATGCGGGTTCCGATCGAGAGGCGCCTGGCCGATCACGCCAGCTTACGCCCCCAGCATCCGCAGCGCTTCGGCGAGACTCGTTTTCATGCGCGATTCAGGGCGCGGTCAGAGCGGACTATTTCTACGGCTTCGGTCAAACCGCGCAGACCCAGGCGAGCCGCACCAAAGAGCGGCTGCGCATGTGGGTGCTGCTGCCCAAAGGCTTGCGCATCGCCGCGCAGCAGACGTCGTTGAAAACGCGCGGCGGAGCACCTGGCGCATCCGATGCGGATTGTCTGGTCAGCGATCCGGTGCTGTGCGTGGACGACGCGCCGTAGACGTCTGGCGGAACGCGAGCGACGCTTCGTGCTGCGGCATGAATTTTGCGGAATCCGCGTGATCGCATCCCGACACGGAGACCGACATGGACACGCGGCAAATCGAAGATCTGCGTCCGACGCAGATCACCCACGGCGCGCGCGAGGTCCGGGAAAAAGCCCGCCAATACCGATCGCTGAGCGCCCATGACCTGCAAATGGCCATTGCCGAAAAGCCGATACCGGTCGTCTGCGGACCGAACGGCATACCGTTCGCCATCGATCATCACCATGTGGCGGCGGCGCTGTGGCAGGTTGGCGTGCGCTCGGTTCCGGTCGTGCTGGTGCGGGATCTTTCCTCGTACACGTGGGCGTCGTTCTGGCTCAGCATGGAAAACGAACGATGGACCTTTCCGTATGACGCGCAAGGGGTGCGCCGGCCGTTTGCCGAATTGGCCAGGCACGTGTGGGAAATGAAGGACGATGAATACCGAAGCCTCGCGGCGGCGGTCCGCGATGCCGGCGGCTATGAAAAAACCAATGTCCCGTTGGAAGAATTTCGCTGGTCCGACTTCTTTCGCGCGATGTTGCCGCGGCCCGATAACGACGAAAAGTTCTCGGCTTTGCTCAAGGAAGCCTTGAAGCTGGCAAAGAGCGACCGGGCATTGGGACTGCCGGGCTATCTCGGTCGAAAGGATTGAGCCGGTGGCTCACTCAATCGTGGGCCAGATTGCCCGCCGTCACCAGAAACTGATCCATCAACGAGATCTTCAACGGCTTGTCCGCGTCGAGCTTTTTCTTCTCGATCACATACTTCCAGCCATCCCCGTTGCCGGGATTGCGATAAAACGCGACGATCGCCACATAGTTCGTATCGGCCTGCATCGGTTGCGACAGGCTCGCCGACGCCCCCGGATTCAGCACCGATGCCATGCTCGCCTGCAAATCCTGCGCGAGCAGCGTGCGGTCGTTCTTCAGCAGAACCCCGTACGACGCGCCATCGAACACCTTACGGTCCTTCAACTGATACACGCGCACCGCGACCGATGTCGCGCGACCGGCGTCGTCGGGGTTCAGCGCTTCGCGCGCGGACAGATCGACGTCGAGCACCTTGATCCGCTTGAAAAACACCGCGTGATACGCGCTCGACGACGCGTCCGACATGGATTGCCATGCGCCGCAGGCGGACAGCAGCGCAACGGCCGCAACCGTGGAAACGGTAGAACGAAGATTCATCGATAGTCCTTTGGGCGCGTTGTTCATCACGCGGATCGAGTCAGGTATGGATTGGCCGCGGGCTTCGGAAACGCTTGATAAACCCCGAGCGCGACGTTGATCAGGCGCTCTCTCGCGGCGGGCAGCACGGTCGTCCAGCCGAGGCGCGGCGCGGGCGCTGGTTTCCTAAAGTCGTGGATATTTTCGTCAAAACAACTATGCTGTATGCATTATGGACTGGCCGAATGACCCGGCCCTATACCCGCCTTATATCCGTTCCTGCATTCGCAAGGGGATGGGCATTGGGGAAGGCGCGAACTACAGGGCGTGGCGTGAGCTTCAAGACTTGCCGACAAGTGGCACGGGAAGGGTAGTGCATGGGATTCGTGTCAGCCGCAACTATGAATTGACTGACGCTGCATCAGTCACACTTTTCTATCTGCTAGAGCGCCAGCGAACCATCAAAGACATCAGGGAGCGGTGGCCGATTCTCGATCTCAGCCGGACGCTGCAGCTCGCGTATCAGTTCGGCGTCGCTCACCCATGCCGACGCGGTGTACCTGAACCGCTCACTTTCGACTTCCTGATAACGGAACAGCGTTCTGAGAAGGCATACAAAGCGGTCAACCTATTGCACGCTGAGAAGAGCCTCGACGTACGAGAGCAGAGCCTGCTGATGATCAGACAGGCGTGGTGCAACGAAAGAGGAGTTGTGTGGGCATTGGTCGACAGCTCCGCAATCTCACAAACCGTCGTCGATACACTTCGATTCGTACGAACATGGTACGTCCACCGCTACACACCGAATGCTGCGATCGCGAAGCGTTTTTCTGAACGCTTTCTAAAGGAGTACGCCACGAACGTCCTGCTTGAAGACCTGGTCGAAAAAACAGGTCGAGCGCTGGGACTGCGCCCGGAAGCAAGGCTTGACACTTTCCGGTACTGCGCGTGGGCAGACCAAATTCCGGTTTCCCTAACGCACCGCATGGCTCGCAATCTCCCACTCGTACTGCGACAGAGAGCTCATGATTGACTTCAAAGTCGAACGGAATCCGGCGCTTGCCGCTGGACTTGTGTTGCGTCGCGGGACTGCACCTGAATTTCAGTACCTCCGAGTCACTCATGTATTCCGGACTTGCGTTTACGTGATGCGCATCGGCGAGCCTGTAGAGGTCCGGACCGCGCGTCGACCGCGGCGAGTCGACCGTGCCGATATCGAGAAACTTGCCGGCGAAGCCAACTCCTGCTGGGGACGTGTCGCTCTACCTGCCGCACTCAGCGACACTCCCGCGAAAGACTCCGAAAAGGACCGTGAACTGGAGCACTCTTGGGCCATTATCGAGCCCTTGGTTTGCGCCTTCAAACAGGAAAAGAACCTTAACAGGTACTTTTTCACTCGACACATCAGCCGTCGTGCAGAGCTGATACAAATGAGCGAAGTAACGCTCAGAAAACTCCTGCTTCGCTACTATTATTTTGGCAGCATCAAATCTGCACTGCTCCCCTTACCGTATGGACCATCGCCGCTCTATGAAAGGCAGTCCGACAACGCCGCTACCACCTCGTCCCTCGCAAAAAAACCGGCCAGGAGAGGCAGAAAATCGGCGAACACGTCGACCCTTGGCGTAAACGACTTCGTAGTATCCAGTGACGATATTGCCGACATGCTCCACAGGTTCGCGCTGGAAAAGAATCGGGATGGGCATAGCCTCTCCAAGATTCACGTCGATTACCTTGCAAATGAGTTCCGTGCCCGAAACCCGCATATCATGGCGGAATATGTTGAAAAATTGAGACAGGTACCAGTGACCCTCAGGCAACTCCGCTATTACACAGACGAGGCGTTTCAGTTTATACGTGATCTCGCGGCTGGCTCAGTTGAGGACGGGCGGAATTATGAGAGCGGACTGGTCGCGATCGGTCCTGGCGAGATAACCGAAATCGACTCAACGCGCGGACGGATTCATCTTGTCTCAAGAAAGTCCCCAACTGTTTGCGTCGGTAAACCGACAATCTATCTGGCAATCGACAGATGGAGCCGATACATACCCGCAGTTTATCTTTCGCTACGCCCCCCTTCCTATGAAGAGTTGCGCTACCTGTTGCTTATTATGTTCACTGACAGGGAATCGCGCTTTTCGGATCTTGATGTCGACGTCGACGAGCGACGCTGGCCTCGCGGACGAATGAGCGCGTGTATCTGCGAAGATCGAGGACCCGACCAAGTCTGCGCCTCCGCCAAGCAGGCGATTGCAGATGACCTCCGGATCGAACTGCAGATTCTTCCACCGCGGTGCCCAGACGGAAAAGCCATCGTTGAGCGCCTTATCAGGACACTCAAAAAAAGGATGGCCAGCAACCAGGGGGCCTACGCCAATCGACCAATAGATCGAGAGACCAAAGCTGCGGCGCTTAAGGCAGAAACTGCTGCAATCTACACTCTGTCGGATGCTTACCGGATCCTGATTGAGCTTGTAGTCGAGCACAATAACAGACCACATCGCTCGCTGAGACGCAACAAGGACCTCACGCAAGCAGGCGTCGTGCCCACGCCGCAGGCCGCCTATCTATGGGGGCTTGAAAACATCACGGGCATGCGGGTTCCGCCCCTGCCCGACGCGGACTATCAGCGGCTCCTTCTCGGCACCGATACCGCCACGATCACGGAGCGAAAACTCCGCTACCGAAACAGGTCCTATCAGCCTGTCAACACTGCTGCAAAGGTCATAGCTCTTAATTCAACCAAACGCGGCAAGTCCGTCTCTGTTCGCGTTGACAAAACCTTTCCGCGAGAGGTGTTTGTTCCTTCGAGCCGGGAGCCATGGGCCAAATTCAGAATAAAAATTAGTGCGGCAAACGAAATACGTGGTTTGGCACTGGATGAGGAGGAGGCGCTGTCGCGCATTGAGTCAGAACTTTGGGCATCTTCCGAGCATGAAGCAACTCGATCACGCGTGGGTGCCGCGGTCGCCGAACAGACGAGCAGGAAGCGTGGCGGGAGACCTGCGAAAGGCGGCCAGGCGGCCTCCAGTGATTCCGCTGATGTCAAGAGGCGGCTCACGCGCCGATACTCCCAAAATGCCGGTGCTTCGATTCACGCAAGTACAAGCAAGGATTCTGCCTGGAAAAAGATTGAGCAGCAGGAAAAGGAAGCTTTATTGTCCAAGGTTCAAGAGCGCAGGAGGCGCAAATGACCGTTCGCGCAGAAGACAAATTCCAGTTCCTCTCTGACCGAGACAGGCCGCCCGTTATTGTAGACGCAAAGTATCACAAAACGGGAGTCGTTCGCTTTGATGGCAATCCGTTTATCGAGGCGCTCCCGCCCCTTGACCCGGATCGCAACGCCCTTCTCGCCAAGTTGGAAAACAACCCACCGAAACCGACACGTGCCACCCGCAACTCACCTGAAATCGTCCGTCTGATGGAACTCAGCACGATAGGTGATGTGGTCTATCCATTTACCGACTACGCGAAGGCGGCTCTCGCAATAACGACCATGATTCGGGAATCCTATGTCGCGCGGAATCCGGTTACTACTGTCGACATGCAGCGTCGACACGCAATTGCGGCGGGTGACGACGGAGTGCCCTTTCCGGCAAACTGGAAGTCGTCGGCAAAGGGCTACGGTATCTTCGGTATCACCGGGATGGGCAAGACGACATTTCTTGATGCCATATTGTTGCACTACCCCGAGGCGATACACCATAAACACTACCACGGAAAATCGCTCGTTGCCCTTCAGGTTGTCTATATTGTTCTTCGCATTCCACATGACGCAACGCTGAAGAGTCTGTGCATAGGATTCGTTGTCGAGATTGACCGGATTACAGGCAGCAAGAACGCTGAGAAAGCACGCACGATCCGCAACATCGCACCCATGGTCGAATTGATGCGAACTGTGGCAACAGCCGTGTCGCTATCACTAATGGCGATAGATGAGTTGCAGAACCTTGGTGCCGCAAGGGGGGCGAATGCAGAGTACACCTTGAACCTTTTTGGCACCATCATCGAAAGGCTCGGAATCAGCCTTCTCGTGCTCGCGACGCCCGCCATCGGCATGGTCCTGCTGCAGGATGTCCGCAATGCCAGAAAGACAGTAACGACGGGAAGTGTATCCCTGACACCGATGATCAGGAATAGCGCGGAATGGTGTGACTTTTGCCATGTTCATTGGCAGTACACGTACACGAAAAAGCACGCGCGATTGACCAAGGATACATTGAAGGCCTGGTTTGAGGTCTCTGCCGGAGATACAGGGTTTGCCGTCGCCGCTTTCCAGATCGCACAGCGCAATGCGATCGGCGGCGTTGAGCACGTCGACGCCGATGGTTTTCGCCGCGTGATGGGTACTGACATGGCGATACTTCAACCGGCCGTGAGCGCACTTCTTTCCGGTGACCCAGATCGCCTTAATAAATTCGAAGACCTCACTTTCCGTGATCCCAAGGTGCAGGCGCTGCTTGATTCAATTGGCGAGTTTCCACTCGGCGCGGATACCGACACCGGGGTGGAGGAGTTCGACGACCTCGCATCGGAAGCCTCGCCAACTCCTGCTAAGCGCCGACCGGGAGGACCGCGAACGGCCACCCGGAGAAACCCGTCGGACTTATTCCCAGTAGAGAATCCGCTCGCATCCCCAACGAATTGACTCCGTCATGTTTAGCCTTCCCTTCCGTCCACCGCCCCTGCCTGACGGGATTCTCGGGTCTTGGCTGGAACGCCTCCGCCTTTTAAATGGGGAGTGGGCCTGGCAAGACCTGCGCCGATCCGCGGGCTACACATCCGCACCAGGCGGACAGATCACAGATGGGCCCGATTATTCACCGGAGCTTGGATCTTTATTGACGTCCCTCGGGACGACTTTCGAAGCGTCCCTGCTACATCTCACGACCTTCCCATACTGGCTCTCATTTGATGGTTCGTCACCCGGTTCCGGCGTTCTGCAGGGCACGTCTGCACTTCCTCTGCTCTGCGGTGCCTATGGAAAGCCACGACGCACAGTGCAGCGACTTGGACTAGTACGAAGCATGCCTGTCAATGGCCTCCGGTACTGTCCTGCTTGTCTCGTCACCGACCTCTCGAATTTCGGCGAACCCTACTGGCATCGATTCCATCAGCTACCCCTGGTAAGGTACTGTCCCATGCACCTTGTTGCGCTGCGTTCCGCCTGCCCCCGGTGTGGACGTGCTTTTTTCCCGGACATGAATGGTCGCAGTCCATTGCCGCGCCTTACCTGCCCCTGCGGGTTCGCCCTCTCGCAAGACAGGGAAACGATTACGCCCACTGCGCTGCAGGTGCGACACGCAGCGGTCAGCCTCGACGCACTTGCCAACCACTGCACAACATGGGATCGCAAACAGATGCGCGCATTCCTTCAATCCAAGCTGCACGGAACAAGCGCAATAACATGTCTCTTTGACGCGTGGGGCGACGAAACGGAAGCCGGCTCAAATACGCTGATTAGAGATCCATGGCTGTTGCTGGAGGAGAATAAATCAGTCGACGGAATGCGAGCGCCTGCATGCTGCGCCCTTCTCGCAGCGTTAGGGATCGACTTTAAGACAGCGGCCCGGGGCGCGGCGCGTACCAAGGCACCAGAACAGACGACCGCGCCCGAACCAACATCGCTACGCATGGCGACAAGCGTCGGGCGAGCGTGCGACATCCTGTCCGAACTGACGAACCGTTCACCGCACACCTCTCCGTCGCATTTCGGCATCCATTACTGGATAGTGCGAATTTGTGCCCCCGAGTGGTTTGCGCAACGGTTCCCGCAGAGCAAATGTCGCCCGCTTCCATCCGTGACTGCGGACCGCGCGGCCATCCGACACCATCTCGCTCGAGTCGCGGCAACGAGCCCTTCCAGCTACGCGGTGAGCCTAGTGCGGCACTGTAGTGCCGCACAGCGGGCGCGAGTCCGGGACCGGGAATGGCTAGATCAACTAAGCGACCATACGCTGCGCGCCGGACCCACCGACAAAAGCAAGCGTCGCTCTGATCGGCATCAGGCATCGTTCGACGTTGCCGCCGACAAATTTCTACAGGAAGCGTGTACCCGACCTCGCCCAGGCGAAAGCGGCCCTTTTGCGCCGGAAGTCCGAGGCGCCGTTGAGAGCACCGTCCTATGGCTCAGGAATATCATATTGGGTCGTTCGGCTGAAAGATCCGCATTGGCTTAAAAAGCACTTTCCTCAGACCAGAGCCCTAACCGTCCCTTCACTGCGGGATGATCGCGTATATCTCAGGCGACGGCTGTCTGGAGATTGCGACGCTGGAATGACTCACAGCGCGTGGGTTCTGGCGTGGCAGTCGGCCGCAGGACATCGTGCGCGAATCCGCGACCCGAAGTGGCTTGAGCAGCAATGGTCGCGCACCATTCTGCATTACAAACCGCGGGCGGTGAAGCCAACCCCGGGTACTACCCGCCTGGTGTCCGAAAAGGAAGAAATGCGCCGCGCAACATGGACGTCCAGGCTGGGTGCCGTCGAAGCAGCGCTTGAGCTTCATGACACAGGTACTCGATGCATGCTCACCGAACTCGCGGAGCGCGCCGGTCTGTCGTACTGGTCGACGCGCTACCTGTTACGGACAGTGCCAGCCCTCCGGGAGAAACTGCGCCTGTTGTCTTCCAAATGCGACCATTCACAGGAGATCCGTTTTGAGCGTGCAGCGCAGGAGCTTCATGCTGTCGGGGTGCCGCTGTCTGGGGACTCGCTACTACGGGAAGCCCGGATGGGACATAACTCGCAAAACCGGAAACTTGCACGTGAATTTTTATCCGGCATGGAGGCCATCCGTGCGCTCCCCGCACCGAGGCAACCCTGAGCCGCCCCCCCGGCCGGGAACCGCTAGGATTTGCATTTGATCCTGCGCAGCCGCATCACTGCCGGCGGCAGCGTTCCGGAAATCTGGTCAGTGCCGCTAACACCCATGGCAGTAGTCGCACACGACGCTGGCTATGGTTTTCTCGATCATCTCGAGAGTGCGGTCTTAATCGGCGGGTTGAGCTGTCGGATCTACGAGGCACTCATAGGTCGATCGCAGGATGCTACGCGGGCGGCATCGATTGCAGACAACCGCCAGATAGTTGACGTCGATCGTTCTGGAAACGAAGGTCCCTTCGTCGACGGATTCGTTCTCCAAATACGCAAGATGAAACTCGCTCATATCGACGGGGCCGCGGCACTTGGCGCAGCTTTCGACAGGACCCACCCCCGGGTGACAGATTGGCACGTTCTCTTCCGTCATAACTTCGTCGCGGCGTACTCCCCAGACAGCGCTTGGAGCAGTAACACTCGAGACCGTAAGTATCGATGATGTCAACCTCGGGCAAGGCTTTGCTGAAGTCCACGCGCTCCCATCCCCGTGAAATATTGAACATACTCTGCCAGATTCGCCTGAAACATGTAAAACACTCGTACTCGTCGTCCACGATCGTGTCCATGGCTACCTCGTCAAATCCGGGATTGATCAACCATGTTAGGCCAGATATTTGCCGGCGGTTGCGCGCATCCGTCCACGGCGTGATAACGGGTGTTATCACCGCCACGCTTCGCGGCCCGGAAACGGACGACAGGTTGCTTGCTGTGTCCCCGCTAAGTTCAAACGTCGTGGTGCCAGCTAAATAGAAATGTCGCATTTGACTTGCCGTTTTTTGTTTTTATTTGAGGTTTTGGGGTGGGGCGGCGAAGCCGCCCCCCGTCCCTCCGTCCTGTTCGTGCTGACTTCGAGAATCGCCTGATTGATGTCGGCAACCCCGATTGCGCGCTGCTTCTTCAGACCTACCAGCGCCTTCTTTGCCTGAACCTGCTCGCCGCAGTGCGTGCGCGATGGTGAGCCCGCCGCACGCCGATCATCGCGGATGGCCTGTACGCGGCGTGCGACTTCCAGTGCGTGCGCGAGGCGCTTGTTCTCGATCTCCGCGCCCTGATCGATCCGCGTGATGCGGTCGTATTGACGGTAGGGCAGTGCCGCACCACTGGCCTGCACCTCGATCACGCCATCGGGATACTCGACGACCTCGACATATTCATGCATAAGCCCCCGGCTTACGGGCGTGTCATCGAGCAGGTACAGCACACGGTCATACTGCACCGTCAGCGCATTCGAGATCCTGCGCGGCACACGATAGGCCAGGATCTGCCGCAGATCCTCGTCGGCGTGCAGCGGCCGGTGCGCATCGTAGTCGCTCCTGGGTGGCTTGCCGAACCGCCGGTTGAAGTCAGCGATGAAGGAGGGCGCATACGCATTCGCGGCTTCCCGCGTGCTGATCCCGCGCAGCCTCAGCTCCTTGACCAGCCGGTCCTGCAGTGTCTGGTTGGCGCGTTCCACGCGTCCCTTGGCCTGGCTCGAGTTCGCGCAGAACGCGTCGATGTTCAGTTCGTACAGGGCCCGGCCGAACTGCGTGACGCCTTTGCCCGCCGTCTCCGAGCGTTGCTTCACGTAGAAGACGCTGGCCTTGTCGCTGTAGAACGCCACCGGCTTGCCGTGCGCGCCCAGATACTTCGACAGTGCCTCGAAATAGCTGAAGGTCGACTCCGTCGCCGTGAAGTGCAGCGTCATCAGCCGTCCGGTCGCATCGTCAATGAATACCAGCAGCGTGCAGGCGGGCGCCCGGTCCTCGAACCAGTGGTGATCGCTGCCGTCGATCTGGATCAGTTCGCCCAGACAGGCACGGCGATTACGCGGCTGGTACACCTTCGGCGGGCGATCCCTGCGCGGCACCCACAGTCCCGCGGCAATCATCAGCGTGCGCACCGTTTCGACCGCCAGTTCGATGCCATGACATTCCCGCAGCTTCTCGCGCGCCAGCGTCGGCCCGAAATCCGCATGGCGTTCGCGGATCAGCGCCAGCGCCCGCTGCGCCTTGCCAGCAGGCAGCTGGTGATTGCCCGCACGCCCACGCTTGCCTGACACCGGCCCGGCCACGCCGGCCGCGTCGTAACGCAGCACCAGCCGTTCGATCTGGCGCACGCTCAACCCCAAGGCGTTCGGCGGCCTGGCCCGGCTTGAGCCGGGCCTCCGTCACGGCCTGAATGACCTTCAGCCGATCGATCTCACGCATCGTCATCGTGATCGTCCCAGTCGCGTTCATCGCCGGCTCCCTGAGCAGATGTCCGGCGCTTAACCTACCCAGAACACGACATTTCTATTTAGCGGAAACCCGACATTTCTATTTGGGACCCACATGCTGCGCGACGGACATTTGCATTATGTCAAATTGTTGAACGCGCTCGAACAGTTGCTTCTTGAGTTGGCCGGCCAGGCCTGATTCGCCCAGAATCGACTCGGCATCCTTGCTTTGCACCTGCGCCAGCAGTTGATCGATCAGTTCGTCGGGGAACAGCTTCGGCGCCTTCGGGTTCTTGCTCTTCTTGGTCGCTGTTGCTTCGGTCATAGGACGTTATTTCCGTTATCGTCTCATGACCTCGGCACACTAAAAATCTGACAGGCATCGGTGGATGCAACGCTCCCGTCGCTCATGCAGCGTTCATTGTGTTGCATCCACCGGTTGAATCCGCCATTGTGCACTGACATTCAAGGGCATCCGCGTCATTGCGGAGGTGACGTCCACGCGACATACCGCGCGACAATATGCGTCGCTTCGAGGATTATGTGGCCGCCCGCAAGTCATACATATGTGAAGCGATCGGGTATATCACTAGCCTCGATAGCTTCGACAGCTCCAATCTGCAACTGATCTTCGAGTCGTCGGAAAACGTATCAAGAAACCTGAGAATTCTCAAAGTCGTCTTTGAATACTTCTCGCGCAACCCGAAAGCTGTCGATCGCCGCGGGGATCCCCGCGTAGATTCCGGTTTGTAGAAAGACTTCACGGATCTCTTCCTTTGTTACCCCGTTGTTGAGAGCCCCCCGAATATGAAGCCTCAGCTCATGCGGACGGTTAAGGGCTGTCAACATTGCCAGATTGAGCAGGCTGCGTGTCCGCCTATCCAGCCCTGGCCTACTCCACACCGCCCCCCAGCAATACTGGGTGACGAGTGTCTGCATCGACATGTTGAAGTCATCCGCATTCGCCATGGCGGAGTCGACATACGCGTCACCCAGCACCTCTCGGCGGATCTTCATACCGGTTTCAAATAATTCCTGACTCATGCGAATCTCCTGTTCGGATATGGGGCGTGGCAGTCTCACGACTTCTAATGCCCTGCCCCGTTATCGAAATCTGCGCCAAACCTCTCGAATCGTTGATGAGGAGATCCGTAAAATCAATGAGCCTTGCTTGCTGTGGCGACCCATTGATCGAATTGAGACTGGTTGCTCGCGATCCACGCATCCGAAAGCTTCTTCACAACGCTCACGGACCCGCCATCCTTACTGATCGCGCCTTCCCATTCAGACCACGTTGCGAGTGGAAACCGGATTTGCTCGATCAGGGCTTTGACCGCGGGATTCGCCGCCAGAAATGCCTTGTTTGCCACCGTGTCATAGTTCCACGAGCCCATCGCCATTCGGCACGGATTGGCTCCGCCAGCGCAGCCGACCACTCCATTGACCAATGCCGTACCGCGGTTCGGGATATTGGGCGGAAGCGCGTCCTGTGGAGTGGGCAACCATACGACATCGGTGCCGGGTTTCAAAGCATTGGTCATCCACGATGGACTCCATGCGTAGTAAAACGCAGGTTTCCCGTTTTGCACCTTCGTAATGACGTCTGCCATGAGGGCTTCGTACTTGCCTCGCACGGGACTGACTGTCTGCTTCAAGCCGAACTTGTCGAGCTGATAGTCCACGACGACGCCGCAACTCCAGGCGGGATCGCAACTGATCATTTCCGCCTTGCCATCGCGGCCGAACAGCCCAGCGATTTTCGGATCCTTCATCTGCTCCAGATTCGTAATGTTGTGAGCAAGCGCAGTTTTCCTGTCGACGAGATAGCCGTTGATTCCTCCACCGATGATCATGCCGTCACCGACCACCGCCGCCTGCTGCGCGATCGCGCGAAACCCCGGCTCGCGCTGAGGCAACGTCACGTCTGTTGCCAGGTCCATGTCACCTTGCGCGACCGCTTGAAAAAACAACGTCGTATCCATGGTGCTCAGCCGGACGTCGTAGCCGAGTTTCTTGAGGGCCTGCGACGTTATCTGAGCGACTACGTAGTTCCCGCCAAGACTGTCATCTTGCGCGTAGCGTATGGTCTTTCCACTACCCGGAAGTGTCTGCGCGCCCACCGTACCGGCGAACAAAAAACCGGTCGCAACCGCAGCGATCACTTTTGCCAATGCGTTCATTGATACTCCTCCATCGTTCAAATGTTCATTCGTCGAATGACACAACATGCTCCCGGGAAACCCGTTGCTGCACTGATGCACGCCCTTACAGCGCTTCACGCGCATCGCCGGGCGTATGTGCCTCCTCGTGACCTCCCCGGAAAAAGCGCTTGAGGACAGTGCGAAAATGACGCTGCTTGTCAGGTTGTTTTTTGGCGATCTTCTGCGAAAAGCGATCGAGCATCATCGCGAGCAGGACGATCGCGATCCCTCCTACCGCCGCACGTCCTACGTCCAGCCGCCCCAGACCTTGCAACACCACCAGTCCCAATCCGTCCGCGCCGATCATCGATACAACGACCGACATCACCATGGCTGTCAGTACGGTCTGGTTGAGTCCCCCCAGAATCGTCGGCATCGCGAGCGGCAATTGCACTTCCCATAGGAGCTGCCACTTGTCCGCACCAAAGGCCTTACCCGCCTCGACGATTTCGGTTTCAACCATCTTGATTCCAAGATGCGTGAAACGGATCAGTGGTGGCATGGCCGCTGTCACGACGGCAACTTCTCCCGGCACAGTACCGACACCAAAGAGCATCACGACTGGCACGAGATAAACAAAGGTTGGCGTGGTTTGCATGATGTCCAGTACAGGCTGCACCACCATCCACACGCGTGGACTGCGCGCACATAAAACTCCGATCGGAATGCCAAGTAACGCGCAGAGAAGAATGGCCGTCGCGATAAGGGACAGTGTTGTCATCGCCTCGGTCCACACTCCGAGCATGGCGATGACAACAAGGACCACACAACCAAATAACGCCACGCGCAAACCCGCCAAACGCCAGAACACGGCAAAGGTGAGCGCTACGAGCACAGGAAAAGGCACGGCATGGAGAATGCTGTCATTGAAGTTCAGCAATTGCTCGACTGGCCATCGAATCGTCAGAAACAAAGGCCGCAAGTGAGTGGCCATCCAGTGGACGCATTCCTGAATCCACTGATCCACCGGGAAAATTGCAAGCTGGTCAGCACTAAGCATGATGTACCTCTGCGCCACTGCCGGCGCCAATTCTTGCGAGAACTTGGCTCGCGTCCAGAAGTCCGATGAGTTTGCCGTCTGTGTCGGTCACCCCGATCGGACTCCCCTGACCGCACTGGTGTGCCACGTCCACCAAACGCGTCGATGCGGAAACACATGCAAACCGCCTGTCTGGTTCAGGGATGGCTCGACCGTCACGCGCCTGCGCCATTTCGGAGCCTGTCAGGACCCCAAGCACGCGCTCTTCGGCGTCGAGCACGAACCCTGGCCCTTGCCCAAGCGGGCTCGCTGCCATGAGGATCCGGCCCGCATCTCGCCACACGGGTGATAGCACCGTCATGACGGAGCGCGCGTCGAACAGTCGCGCACGGTCCACCTCACGCGTAAATGCGGCGACGTAATCACTTCCCGGATCCAGTACGATCGACTGCGGTGAACCTTCACGCACCACGCGTCCCTCTGACATGATGGCGATGCGTGTACCGAGCTTGAGCGCCTCCTGGAAGTCGTGCGTAATGAAGAGAATCGTTTTGTTGAGGGTGCGCTGCAGGCGAAGCAGTTCCTCCTGCATTTCGGTGCGAATCAGTGGATCGAGCGCGCTGAACGCTTCATCCATGATCAGGATGTCGGCTTCCGTCGCGAGCGCGCGGGCAAGACCCACACGCTGGCGCATACCGCCACTTAGCTCATGCGGCATGTGGTACGCCCACTTCGACAGCCCCACCACAGCGAGTACCTCCTCAGCACGTCTTCGACGTTGTGCCGCTGGCATCCGCCGAAGCTTGAGACCAAACTCGACGTTCTCAATCACGCGCCTGTTCGGAAGCAACGCGAAATGCTGAAAAACCATCGAAATCCGGTTTCGCCGTACTTCACGCAACTCCTTGTCTCCCAGCGCGCAGAGATCCTCGCCATCGAGCAGGATCCTGCCCGCGCTCGGTTCGTGAAGCCGATTGATGCAACGGGCAAGCGTCGACTTTCCTGAACCCGACAGACCCATGATCATGTAGATCGCTCCGGAAGGAACGCTTAGCGAGACGTCATCGAGACCGACGACGTGCCGCAGCTTCTCCAGCACATCGGCGCGACATTTTCCGGCGCGCAACATGGCGAGTGCAGGTTCGGGCCTGTCGCTGAAAATCTTGTAGAGATGTTCGATTACCAGGCGCTCGGTCATGACTGCGTCTCCTCGAGTGTCGTCGCATGATGTGCGAATCCGGGCCGCGGGGAAAAATCGGTCGGCACCAGAATGCGGTTCTCCGCACGCTCGATGTATTGCGCGAGTCGCGGCACAAATGCCTGCCACTGAGGGTCTTGCGCCAACTCGCTGCGCCGGCGGGTTCTGTCTTCGAGGCTCGCATAGGCCCACATGTGTGTAACCTGGCTCAGCGTGCCGATTTCTGTCGTGAAGTATCCGATCAGTCGGCCCAGTATCCGCTGCTGGATTGCAATCCCCTCGTTGCGCACGAGATCGAGGTAGCGCAGCATTGCGCCGCTTCGGATGCTGTAAATGCGCTCTTCCACTACCATGGTCAACTCCTCGACATAGCTTCTGCAAAGAAACGACGCAGCAAGGTTCCAACGAGCTCTGGCGCTTCAATCAGGATCGAATGACGTAAGCCCGGCAAGATCTCCAGTTGTGAGTCTTCGATGCATTCGTGCATGTACCGCGCCATCCTTGGGTTCGAGCCCTGGTCGTCCTCACCCGTGGCAATCAAGGTCGGAACGCGAATCTGGTCGATGAGGCCACCGAAGTCCGTCTCAGCCAGAACACGGTATGCGGCCGCATAGCAATGCGGATCGTTCTCTGCATTGCGCTTGCGCAGATAGGCGACCATCTCCGGATTTCTCGCCTGAAAATCTTCCGTCAGCCAGCGTGATAGCGATGCGTCGTAGTGCGCGCCACGCTCACCATTCTGCAAAGCGGCAAGCCGCTCCAGCACCCGGCTGCGCTCTTCTCGCGTACGGCCCGACACCGTCGCGAGCAAAGCGAGCCCACGCAGACGTTGCGGATGCGAGAGCGCCATGCGTTGCGCGATCAGTCCTCCGAGAGAGAATCCCGCGAGGTTGAACGTCTCGAACCCCACGTGATCGGCGAGTGCCAGCGTGTCGTCGACAAACTCATCGATCTCGTAGCGGCCCAGGATGTGCGACGACTCACCATGGCCACGCAGGTCGAAGGTCAGGATGCGGAAGTCATCGCACAGATGCGTGGCAACGCCCTCCCATGCCTCCAGATAGGAGCCGACACCATGAATACAGATCAGTTGCCGTGCGCCACGTCCCTGCAGCCGGTAGTTGAGTTCGACACTGCCGGCTTTCAGGCGACCTTGCGTGACGACGTCGTCATTGACAGGTTTGCGAGTCAGCATGTTGGTCCGCCTGCGAGTGTCAGGTTGCGTACTGCGCCTCGCGTGTGCGCGCGGCGAAATGGGGCATCACTTCATCGATGAACAGTCGCAACGTCTTGACCTGGAGTTCAAACGGAAGGTTGAACGTGAGTCCGAGGCAAAACTGGTCGACGCCCTGCGCTTCGTAGATCTCGAGTTTGCGGATGACCTCATCCGGGGTGCCGAACATCAGGTTTTCGCGGATGGCCGCGGGATCGTAATTGGCGCGATTGACCACGCTCTCGTATGGAACGGCTTCCGGAAAGCCGTTGGTGACGGTGCCGATGTTCTGCATGAGATTCTCAAACGTTCGTCCGTAATCGACGCTGTGCCGCACGGCTACCTCCCAGTCTTGCGGCCGGTCGTAGAGGCAGGTTCGGCGCTGCATCATGAACCGCGGACGCGCGCGCTCCGGATGATCCGCGACCGCCTTGCGAAATTTCTCACCGAGAACGGCGACCTCTGAAGCCGGTGCCGAGAGCGGCGTCGACAGGATATTTGCGCCCACCCCCACCGCCCAGTCGAAACTTCCAGGATCACGGGTTGCCACCCAGATGCGCGGATGCGGTCTTTGCAACGGCTTCGGCACCGAGGTCGCGAGCGGAAATTTCCAGTACTGGCCATCGTGTGCGTAGTCGCCCTGCCAGAGCTTCATGACGGCAGGAACCAGCTCCTTCATATAACCCACGCCTTCCTGTTGCGGGATGCCGTCCGCCATGCGGTCGAACTCGTACTGGTATGCGCCACGTGCGATGCCGAATTCAAGTCGGCCGCCGGTCAGGTGGTCGCACAATGCGGCTTCGCCAGCGAGCCGAATCGGTGACCAATAGGGCGCCACCAATGTAGCGGTACCCAGCCGGATATTTTCCGTGTGCTGCGCAAGCCAGGTCAGGGTCACGAACGGATTGGGCGAAATCGTGCACTCGATCGTGTGGTGCTCTGCCGTCCAGAGTGTTTCGAAGCCGCCTTCATCGGCGATTCGCGCGAGTGCCAGCATATGGGTCACTGCGTCATTCATCGTATCGTTCGGCGAAAAGCGTTCCATGCTGAGCGAAACCGCGAATTTCATATCAAGCTCCTGAGAACATGTGTTGAACGCGTCACGCTTAGCGCAGGCGAATGACGAAGGGGTCCTGCATCGCGCCGGAGTAATCGATGACGATGTTCTTGAGACGCGAGAATTCGCGCATCACTTCGAATCCCCCGCGCCTTCCATAGCCGCTATGCTTCATGCCGCCGTTTGCGGACATGTAGGCGGCCGACCGATACGTGTTGATCCAGACGGTGCCTGCATCGACGTCACGCGCAAATCTCATGGCGCGGCTGATATCCTGGGTCCAGATGCCAGCAGCCAATCCATATTCGGTCCCGTTGGCGAGTGCAATCAGTTCTTCTTCGCTCGAGAACGGCATCACGCCGACTACGGGGCCGAAGATCTCCTCCTGCATGAAGCGCATGTCGTTTCGTGCATGCGTCATGACCGTGGGCTCGAAGTACCAGCCGCCGGCTAGCGCGTCATCATTGGGGCGTTGTCCGCCCACGGCGACTTTTGCGCCTTCGTGTACACCCGAGCCCACGTACTTTTGAACCTTGTCGAGTTGCGACGACAGCGCGAGCGGTCCGATATCGGTTCCTTCGCTGACCGGGTGGCCGATCGTGATCCGACGCGTGCGTTCCACCAGCGCTTCGACGAAATCGTCGTACGCCTGTGCTTCGACGAAGCAACGCGAACCCGCTACACACGTCTGTCCCGCTGCAGCGAATACACCGGAGACGACACCGTTCACAGCACGCTCGATGTCGACGTCACCGAATACTACGTGTGGAGATTTGCCTCCCAGCTCCATCTGACACGGCACCAGGTTTTGCGCGGCATTGCCGGCGATCCTCCGCCCCGTGGCGGTGCTGCCCGTAAAGACATATTTTGCAATGCCCGGATGACGGGTCAACGCATCACCCGTGGTCTGCCCGTCGCCCGTGACGACGTTGAATACGCCCGGTGGAATACCGGCCTCGATCGCCAGTTCGGCCAGTGCGACGGTCGACGCCGTCGTGTGCTCGGACGGCTTGACGACGACCGTGTTGCCGATGGCAAGGCAGGGCGCGAGCGTGCCCGTGAGCAACATCAGCGGCGAGTTCCAGGGCGTGATCATGCCGACGACGCCGATCGGCTCGCGGACGTTGTAGTTGAGCGTATCGAGCTTGTTGACAGGGATAGTCTCGCCCTGCAGCTTGTCGGCCATGCCGGCGAAATAGAAATACGAGTCGGGCATCGCGCGCATTTGCGCCCGCATCTCCTTGAGGAGCTTGCCGTTGTCGCGGCACTCGATCATCGCAAGCTCGTCCGCGTGGGCGAGCACCAGTTCTCCGAGGCGCCGCACCAGTTTGCCGCGCTCCGTTTGCGTCATGCGCCGCCAGGCCGGATTGACGAATGCAGCCTGCGCCGAGCGAACCGCCTTATCGACATCGGCCGAATCCGCCTGCGAGAACTCGTACCACGGCTTGCCTGTCGATGGGTCGTAGCTGGCGATGAATTCCCCGCTGTGCGCCGCGGTGAATTCCCCGTCAATGAACAGTCCCAGGCGGGACCCTTGCAGACGTTCGATGGTCGTTTGCATCGGTTGACTCCACGTATCAAGAATGTGCAGATTGAAGCCACGGCTGCGTGTCGCCGACCATGGCGACGCGACCGCCGTCGAGTGAATCCATGTAGATGCCGAATCTCCCGCGTTCGGTCTCATGGACGTAGCGTCGCAACATCGCGCGGATCTCTTGCGACGCGATGTTCTCGAAGGGAAGCTGGTTCATCGTGAAGAAGCAGAACTGCTCCGGCAGTCCGCAACTACCATAGGGACGGGCAATCCTGGCGCGATAGATCAGGTATCCGGGATCGTTGTCGGCAACGTCGAACACCGAGTACAGGAACGTGTCATAGGGCTCGAGCGCGAGTTCACCACCACCGGCAAGGGGAAGCCGCCCCTCCCTGATGCGGCTCGTCGCGCTTGGCAGTACCCAGCCTCCCTTGCCATCCCGTGCAAGCAACAGACTGCCGTCGGCCTCGATCAGGTAACCGACGATCATGTCGTGCGAAGACAGCCAACCCGGCGGCAGCGGATCTTTGACCTGTGCGTATCGGCCGCGGCAGAAACCGAGCGGGTCCGCGGGGCTCGTGCCGAATGCCTGAATGCGACCCACCAGGATGGCGTGATCACCGGCATCGACGAGGCTATGAACCGTGCAGTCGAACCACGTCAGGCAATCGGTGAGTACGGGCGCGCCTGTGTGCACGGCGTCGTGGACAACCGATGCGAACTTGTCGGCAGATTTGGACGCGAAAAGATTCGAGACATCGACCTGCCCGTCGTGCAGAAGGTTGACTGCAAAATGCCCGCTCTGCTGGAACACGGGGTAGCTCGATGCACCCTTGCCGATACACACCAGCAGCAACGGCGGGTCGAGAGAGACAGACGTGAAGGAATTAGCCGTCATGCCGCGCGGACGGCCTTCCGCATCACGCGTCGTGATGACCGTCACCCCCGTGACGAAGGTGCCGAAAGCACGGCGCAACGCCACGGGATCGATTGGTTTGACCTGTTCTCCGGCGTCCTTTTGCATTCCCGTCACCTCAAAACGTGTTTGTCTTGAGGTGAACGATATGTGATGAAAATCCGGGCTTCTTCCTCTGTCCCGGAGGAAAACCGCAATTAATTAGTATCGTTTTGTAGGCAGGGTTTTCACGGACGCATAGGGCACGATCGACTCAGTGGGTTCCCGTCAGTTGATGAAGG
This sequence comes from Paraburkholderia sp. BR10923, assembly GCF_040948765.1. Lineage (NCBI taxonomy): Bacteria > Pseudomonadati > Pseudomonadota > Betaproteobacteria > Burkholderiales > Burkholderiaceae > Paraburkholderia > Paraburkholderia sp. BR10923. The sequence goes on from NZ_JBFPKO010000020.1 coordinate 100,656, forward strand.
TGAATCGCCAGCTCGACGGCGAACCGCCGTTCAGGCGACTCGACGTCGATGTGAAAAAGCTCGTTGATACGTGACAGGCGGTAGCGCAGTGTCGTGACGTGCAAGCCCATCTCGTTGGCGCAGAGTTGACTGCGACATCCCGAGCGCAGATAAGCCGAGAGTGTTTGCAGATAATCCGAGCGGGTGCGTTTGTCGTATTCGATCAGCTTGCCGATCGCACCGTCGACGAAAATCCGAACGTCTGCAGAATCCGCTGCACCCATCAGGATGGGAACAGGGCCGAGATCGGGCATCCGCAGGAAGCCGGTTTTTCCATAGTTCCGGGCAACCCGGATCATCCGCCAGCATCGCTCCCATTCCTGCGCCAGAGGTTCCATTCCCTCGAAGCGTTCGCCAAGTACGACGATTGGCGCACATCCAAAGGTCCCGGAGACCGCATCCGAGATTTGCTGCCCGAGCCTCGTCAATGCGGTAGCCTCGGAATCTTCTTCGTCGGGGAGCAGGCAGACAAGTCCACTGCCAACCATCACGACGTGCATCGTGATGTTCTGCTGCCTTGCGAGCATGGTGACCGTTCTATGGCCCTCGACGGTGAGATTGGTGCCTTGACCAGCCGGGCCCGGAAAGTCGATCACGATCATCCGAAGCGGCGCGGTGAGGGCGAGACCAAGATGCCGTGCTCGCCCCAATACGTCGTCCTCACTGCGCCAGCGACGCTCCACGATTTCGAAGAACAGTTCGGTGAGCGTGCGCGTCTCTATGCGGAAGCGGATCACGCTGCGCATCAGTTGAACGCTCAGGGCGAAGCTGACGCTCTCGAGCATCAGCTTCTGCAGGTCCGAGGGTTTGCCCTCGCCGAACGTCAGCAGGGCTCCCACCAGTTCATCGTCGATGGTGAGCGGCTGGATCGTGGCTTCGACAGAGCTTCCCTGTCCGATCGGCAGCACCACGGATGACTTGCGCTGAAACTCGATCGCATCACGCACGATCGGAACGAATTCCCGGCCTCCGGCACCCGTCAGCCATTTGGCCCATGCTGCGTCGTCGTAGATGGAGGGAAGAGGCGATCCCGATCCGAGGAGGTAGTTCGAGAAGAAATCCACGACCAGCACAGGCCCGTCAAGCAGGTCGCCGAGCGACACGGTCAAGGTCGCCAATGACTCACCCGCCAGAACCTCTCTGAGCAACGTGCGTTGCGATTCGATGATGCGCTGAAGCTGCTCATTGGCCTGCGTTTGCGCCCGATGACGATGCGCCCGCTCGACCGCGATCGCGCCGAGTTGCACAACCGCCGACATGAACGCGAGGTCCTCCTCGCCTACTTCGCGTACGGCGCGCGACGCAACCGTCAGTACCATTGGCCGGCCTGCCGTATCGCTGCTGGTCATCGGCAGGACCAGAACGGTGCGGTAACCGCGTACCTTGGCTTCGCGTCGATAACCCGGGAATTGTGTCGTTTCGAGTGCGTCGCGAATATAGACGGGCTCGCGCGTCTGCAATGCGATCAGACAAGGACTCGTCGCCAACTCCCAGCGATCCTCGGTCTGCTGCGGCAGCATGCTCGACTCATACCGGGTCAGAACAAGCGCATAGCCGTGAACGAGGTCGACAGACATGATCGAGCCAAGATGCCATGCGCCCTGCTCGCAGGCCGAGCGGATCAAACCGGCCAATAGCTCGTCGATGTTCTCGTCCGCACTGATCTGGCTGGCAACCCGGCTCAGCGCCATGACCTGTTTCTGCTGATCGGACATCGTCCCCTCCTGTGTTTCCGAGGAAATTACACGAAACCGTAGGAAAGAAAAAAAGAATCTTCCTGCGAAGCGAGGAAGACACGTCGCGCCACGATGCATAGCATTGAAGCGTGCTCGTTCCCGAGCCGATCTCAAGCCCAATGCACCAGGAGACTTCCAGTGAGCGCCGAACTTCGAAAAATCGCGACCTTCATCGAGACAACCTACGTCGAAGGGGGTAAGGCAGCGGGAAAGCCCGTCACGATGGTCATCGTGGCGGCAGTGATTCGCAACCCGTGGGCAGGACAGGGTTTCGTTGAAGACCTGCGGGCCGAAATTCTCGCGTCGGCACCCTCTCTCGGGGAAACCCTGACGCGACAACTGACAGACCTCATGCCCGCCGAAGGAGTACAGGCGTATGGGAAAGCGGCCGTGGTCGGCGTGAACGGCGAAATCGAGCACGCCTCGGCGTTGATCCATACACTGCGCTTCGGCAACGTGTTTCGCCACGCCGTCGAAGGCACCGCCTTTCTGAGCTTCACCAATACGCGTGTCGGACCAGGCGCCCTGATTTCAGTGCCGATGATCCACAAATCGGAAACCGGTAAGCGCTCCCACTTCATTACGAGCACCTTCCAGATCGCAGATGCGCCCGGCCCAGACGAAATCGTGATCGCGATCGGTGCCTCCGACGGCGGACGGGTCCATCCCCGAATCGCAGACCGCTTCCAGGATATGGAAGAGATGGCCAACGAACAGGCGTCCACCTGAGCTTACGTCGCATCGCAACGCCCACGCGAAAGAGATCAACCATGACAGGCCCGATTGCGTTTATTAGCAGCATGCCGTCCGAGGTACAGGACAGCTACCTCGCATCGCTCCGCGCGGCCATGCCGAGTGAGAACATCGTTCCGTTTGATCTGCTCACGGACGCGCAGCGTCAACGGGTCGACATCGCGGTGGTCGCGAGACCCGATCCTGTCAAAGTCGCCGCCCTGCCCAAGCTCGCATGGATCCAGAGCATGTGGGCAGGCGTCGACCAACTCCTGCCCGCGCTTGGGAGCAAAGCGCCGCCAGTCGTGAGATTGATCGACCCGGAAATGTCGCGAACGATGTCCGAAGCCGTACTCGCATGGACGTACTTCCTTCAACGGGACATGTCTGCGTACGCCCGCCAGCAAGCGAGATTGCTCTGGAGGCAGTTGCCATACCGCAAACCATCTCAAGTCAGCGTCGGTCTACTGGGTATGGGTGAACTTGGAACCGCTGCGGCAGTCCGGCTGGCGGACGCAGGGTTTAAGGTGCGCGGCTGGAGTCGCTCGACAAAGCGCCTGCCTGGCATCGAGACCTGTTCCGGCGAGAGCGGGCTCGATCTCATACTGCGCGAGAGCGACATCGTCGTGTGCCTGTTACCTCTCACACCGCAGACGCAGGGCTTGCTAAATATCGAGCGACTGACTCAAATGAAGCGAGGCGCTGCGCTTATCAACTTCTCGCGCGGGCCAATTCTTGTCGAGAACGATCTGCTCACGATGCTCGAGCGTGAACATATCTCGCACGCAGTGCTGGACGTCTTCAGTGTCGAACCGTTGCCGCAAGAATCCGGATTGTGGCGCCATTCATCGGTCACTGTGCTGCCGCACATTTCAGCGCCGACGGACAACGAAACAGCCGCCACCGTGTTCGCCGACAATGTTCGCGCGTATCGGAGTGGCGGGCGCATCCCCGCCAATGTCGACTTGACTCGCGGTTACTGACCTGGCATGCAGCGTCTCCACCTCCGCTCCTTGCCATGACATCGCGTATTTCCGTTTTGTCGACCGAAGGCCGCACATGCTGAAGCTTGATCGCTACGATATCGCAATCTTGCAGATCCTCGCCCGCGAAGGGCGCATAACCAAATCGCGATTGGCCGAAGCGATCCATCTCTCTATTTCGCCTGCCTGGGAACGCGTCCGTCGGCTCGAAGAAGGTGGAATTATCCGCGGCTACCGGGCAGAGTTCGATTGGGTTGGCGCAGTTGATATCAGCCATATCATCGTCGAGGTGACACTCTCGCGGCATACCGCTTACGACCTGCATCGCTTCGAGACACGCATGTGTTCCGCGCCAGAAGTTGTGCAGTGCTATGCGACGGGGGGTGGCATCGACTACATCGTGCACACGGTCACACGAAACATAGATGATTATCAGCGCTTCATCGACGCAATGCTTTTGGATGATCTCGGCATTGAGCGCTACTTTACTTACGTCGTGACGAAGATGGTCAAACAGGTCACCTGCAACGTGCCTGAGTGGATCGCGTTGGATTGATCTCGTGTGGGCGAGGGGTATCGGACTCGGCATGCCGTTCGTGCACGTCAACATCGCTTTCACGGTTGCATTCGCGGCAGCAAGTAGGCCGCTCACGAAAACAGGGGCAAGATCGCGGACGCGTTGGACAGACGCTGAGACACAGAATCTTGGAACTGCTTGCCAACACCACATTGGTAAGAAAACGCGGCTTAACTCATTTTCAGAGCATCGTTGATTATCGGGACATGTCCAGTGCACACATCAACTGTGCCCGCCTACCTCGGACTTGCGCGCCAACGTAGCCCTGATAGCGAGCATCGCACTAGCGTAGCTTTTATGGGTCGATCAGGCTGCTCTTCTTCCCGCAATTCATGACGTGAGGGCGGGAAGCTGGCTATTGGTCATTTTGATGGCGTCGCTTGCCACTTCGGGTCATCTCCTTATGCTTCAGGCGTTGCGAAGAACGCCGCTTGCTGTGCTGACTCCGTTCGGCTATGCGCAGCTTGCCTTCGCCACATTCTTTGGCTGGCTGCTGTTCGGTAAGATTCCAGACTTGTGGACCATCGTAGGGATGGCTGTAATCGCGATCAGCGGAATCGGCACGATGGTCGTGCATGCGTCACCTCGAGGCCAGTAATCACCTTTCTTGCTTGTTGTTTTGCGGGATTTTGAACGGGATATGACTTCCAGGCCGCCGGCAATCCCCGCTGGATTGGCTGCACTACTCGCCAGCTGTCGTCGGGTTCGCTGCAGGTCGGCCGTTGTCGATCGGGAGTGTGCGTTTGCTGATCCGGCAAGCTGCCGCGTGGCCGCTCGATGCCTCCACCGTCGGCAATCCGCCACATTGCTGACGTGAAACCGAGTGCGCACCAATGTCGGCTTTGGCCGAATTCTGTGCGTAGCTCCTCCGTCAGGTCTCTGAGTACAGCAGCCATATGCCGAGCAAGCTGACCGGCAAGTGCTCGACCATACCTAACCTTCAGGTATCGCATCCGTCAGGCGGCAACGAGTCGGCGAAACCCTGTCATCGTTCGACAACGCACACTACCCTCGCCCAGACATTCCGCCGGACTTATACGCTTGGTCTGTCGAACGCGTATTACCGGCTGCTCGATAAACTCGGTGCCGTCAGGGGTGTGCCCACGCCGGCGTCTGTCTGGATTGTCTTGAATGGGCCAGCCCTGATTGAACCCAAACTGCAAGGTGGCGCGGCGAAACAAGTGGCCATCCGAGATCAAGCTTCAGGGCCGTTTAAAAACCAGAAGGCGCATTTCCACTCGCTGACAAAGCTCACCTTGCTGGTTCATCGTGTCGCTGCGGACTGTCGCGATGCCGCGGTCGGGTTTGGAACGCGACGGCGCGATCTCCAGGACGGTGCTGACGACGTGCAGGACATCGTTCGGGCGAGTGGGTCTTGGCCACGCGATTTCGCCGCTCGCACCAATAATGCCACCCGCAATCGGCAGGCTCTGAACGAGAAGTTTCATGGTGATCGCTGCCGTGTGCCAGCCGCTCGCTGCAAGCCCCGCAAAGAAGGAGCGTTGAGCCGCTTCCTCGTCCAGATGGAAAGGTTGGGGATCGAACTGTCGCGCGAAGGCGTGTATCTGGTCGACATCGAGTTTATGCTCCGCGCTTTTGTACACCGCACCCACGGCGAGATCTTCCAGATACAGAGTCTCTGATTTCATGCGTTACTCCTGAAACGTTTTATTCGCTGATATTGGCTCTTCGAACGCCCCTTCTGTGGTGACGTTCGACCTTGATGGTGCTATCCCTATCCGAAGGATAGTCTTGCGCGGAGAATCCGAGAGTGGCCCGGGGGCCTCGCCGCTAGCGACTTCGAAGCCGGTCGCACTGCCTGCCCATTAGCTGCGCAGCGGCCGCAGACCCGCCCGAACTTCCTGCGCGAGTAGCAGGGGCTCCTCCCAGGCGGCGAAATGGCCGCCCCGTTCAGGCCGGTTGTAATAGATGAGGTCGTGGTAAGCCTGCTCTGTCCAACTGAGCGGCGCCTGATAGTTCTCACCGGGAAACGCGCTGACGGCAGCCGGCACGGAAACATTCGCTGCAACGAGGTAGTTGAAGTGGGCCGTTTCCCAATAGAATCGGGCCGCCGACACGCCCGTGTTGGTCAGCCAGTAAAGCGTGATGTTGTCGAGGACGTCGTCGCGTGTGATGGCACCGGCTGAATGCCCATTGACCGTGCGCCCTAGCACCGCCGAGGTGATCGGTGCCGCCGGCTGGCCATAAGCATCGCCGTGATCGAGCAGCCAGCCTGCCAGCGCAATCGGAGAATCGGCCAGTCCATAGAGGCTTTGCGGACGAGTCGCCATCTCGAACGCGTAGGCGCGGCGCTTCTTGAAATTGACGCTCAATTGATCATACGCGAGCCTTTCGTCGGACGATAGCCCTGCCGGTGACGGGTTCCCGCCCTGGATCGCCGTGAGGATATCCGGCGGAACTGCCGCCGGGAAATTGACATGGATGCCCACCAATCCAGGCGGCGCCTGTTTGGCCATCACATTCGACACGATACCTCCCAGATCACCGCCCTGTGACGCAAATTTCATATAGCCAAGACGCTGCATGAGCGTGACCCATGCGCGCGCGGTACGCTCCGGACCTCAGCCGGTCGTCGTAGGCTTGCCTGAGAAGCCATAGCCCGGCAACGACGGAACGACCAGATGGAAGGCGTCGGATGCGCTCGCGCCATAGGCGGTGGGATTGACGAGCGCATCGATGAGCTTGATCTGCTCAATGATCGAACCGGGCCACCCGTGCGATACGATCAGCGGCAATGCATTCTCATGCTTCGAGCGCACGTGCATGAAATGAATGTCGAGCCCGTCGATCTCAGTGACGAACTGCGGCAGAGCGTTCAGGGTCGCTTCGCACTTGCGCCAGTCGTAGTCGGTCGCCCAATGGTGCGCGAGGCCCTGAAGCGTCGCGAGTTGCACGCCTTGCGAGTCGTCATCGACGGTTTCGCGCTCCGGCCATCGGGTGGCCCTGATGCGTCTTCTCAGATCTACGAGCAGCGACACGTGAACCTGCACGCGAAGGCGGCGAATTGCGTCCGTGCCGCTGCCCGTCTGCGGTTGGACATCGGTAATACCGCGGTTCGTGTGCGCAGATACAAGTGGGCTCAGTGATTGCGCCGCTACGGCTGCCGCGGCGAGGCTCACGAATTGCCGGCGGGATGTCGATTGAGGGATAAGCTTGTCTGTCATGCGAACTCCAGTTGACGATGAGCCTGGCGGCTGGCGCGCAAGGCACAAAAGGGAGAACCGGCGTTGACCCCTGTGGGAGTTTCGACACGCCTGGTCCATGCGGCGCATCTCCAAGGCGCGACGAACAGCCAGTCTCACGTGCCGAACCGCGCAGCCACACGTAACAGCATGGCCGCAACCATGGCCATGCCCGGGGCGAGATAGCTGGCATGGAGATGGACACGGGTAAAGAAAGAGCCCGCAAAAATGATGGCGAGTATCCACACGCCCAGCAGATGCAGCTTTTTCCAGTTTTCCGGGCCGATAAGGCGCGCCGGCGTCGCGAACGACGTAGCCGTGAGCAGCAGAATCATCAGATAGCCGATGAAGCCCGGTATGTTGGTCACTGTCGTACGGCCTGTCCAGAATGCTTCGGGTGCCGTACCGACGTAGGCGACGAGTGCTAACGCATGCAGAAACTGCGACACAGCAAACGACAACCCGATGTAGCGACGCTCTCTTGCCAGCGCTCTGGTTGGCACCGACGGCGCCAGTTTTACAAGCGGCGCGGCCATGAAAACGGCGAGAAACAGAACAAAGGACGTGCGAGCCGTCGCACGCACAACATACTGCAACGATCTCACCCAGTCCGGCGCCAGTGCGAAGGCCGCCACTGCAAAGCAAGAAGCACATATGGTAAGTACACCGAAAAGCTTCCAGCGGGTCATATGGATAATCCGATCGATATTTGTCGATTGCTGGGCAACGAGCCGGCGATTGCGAGAGACGCCGGCTTTCGGGCCTGTATCGGTACGGTAGCGCGGCCGGCCAGACGCGCGCGCAGCGTCTGGTTCAGTGACTACGCGGCCCAAATCCTGAGTAGGAGCGCAACTGGCTGATCTGAGGCCGTGCGAGAAAACCGGATTTGACCAATGGAAGCTCTGACAGGAGTTCCGCGAGGCGGATTTCGTCATCGGCCTCCGAAATCATGCAGGCGCCACCTTCTGCTCTCAGCCATATCTGGCGCACGACTCCCGAGGCGTAGAGCCGGCGAACATACTCGGCTTCCGCCTCGACGTCCTCCTTGGCAGGGGACATCGAGGACGCGTTTTCCGAACGGGGAATGATCACGAGGTATTGCATTTTGCTCTCCTGGGAAGGCGTTGCGCTCCGGCTATGAATTCCGTGTGAACAAATCCGGAACTCAGTGCTGGGAGGAATGGGTCATCTCAGCCTGAAGAACGGCACACCCGCTCCTCTTGCATCCTCCGAGGCATCGGTGGATGTGGTCACTGGGCAGCTAATCCGGCGTCTGACCGAACCATACATCACCTATGTTTTTCATAGCAACAGATTTTTTCTATCGTGCAAACCTCACCTGATGCGCGGCTAATTTCTCGAGGCTACGCACGTAACAATTCAGGAATTCAAGTTCTAGCTTTACACTATGCTTTTCATATATACAATGCAGTCACAGGCAAACTTCATCGCCAGCTGAACCGGGTTCGCGAGCGGCACAGGTGTCCGTGTAAAACGCAGGCCGTGTCGGGACGCAGGTTCGATGCCCCCCCTTCCGAAGGAACGCAAATGACGCCCGTCGCCTACCACACCAATTCGACTGCACTGCTGTTCGTCGATCCCTATAACGACTTCCTCTCGGAGGGCGGCAAAGTCTGGCCCTTCGTCAAGGACGTCGCGGCACAAGTCGGACTGCTCGACAATCTTCGGGCCATCAACAGCGCCGTCCGCCGTGCCGGGATACGGGTCGTGTATGTCCCGCACCGCCGGTGGCAGCCGGGGGATTACCAGTGCTGGTGTCACCCGAGCCCCAGCCAGCGCAAGATCATGGACGGTCATCATTTCGCCAGGGGCGAGTGGGGCGGCGAGTGGCATCCCGACTTCGCGCCGCAACCGGGCGACGTCGTGGCCCTCGAACATTGGGGCTCGAGTGGCTTTGCCAATACGGACCTTGATTTCCAGCTCAAGCAGCATCGCATTACGCACGTGGTTCTCGTCGGCCTGCTGGCCAACACCTGCATCGAGGCGACTGGCCGTTACGCAATAGAACTCGGTTACCACGTGACCCTCGTGAAGGATGCAACGGCCGCGTTCCGTCAGGAAATGATGCACGCGGCACACGATCTGAATGGGCCGACCTTTGCGCACAGTATCGTCAACACGCGCGAGCTCATCGATGCGTTGCCAACGGCCTGAGCTGACTCCGTGACGCATTCGTCCGCATGGCGTGTTGCCGCCTGACTTGCTGGACGAGGCCATCAGGCTTGCGATGATTTGGTCACCGCCGCGCGATGCCGGATCCCCTTACCCTCTGGACGACACCCATGATCTCCCCGCGCCAGGTCTTTCTGATGGCTTTGTGCTGCGCGCTCGCCGTCTCACCCATCTACTACCACCAGCCGCTCCTGCCACAGATCGCGTCGACGTTCGGCGTGCCGTCCGCTCGCGGGAGCCTGATCGCCACGCTGACCCAGCTTGGCTACGCAATGGGACTGCTGCTCTTGGTGCCGCTCGCAGACGGCGTCCAGCCGCGCACGCTGGCGTCGCGGGCCATCGTGGCGAATGCGATGGCGCTGATCGCCTGTGCAGCCGCACCGTCCTTCGCCACCTTGAGCGTTTGCAGCTTCCTCGTCGGAACGACTTCAATCTCGGCGCAAATCATCATTCCGGCGGTCTCCGGTAAGGCCACGCTTGCCGCGCGCGGGCGAGTGGTCGGTTCGCTGCTGGGCGGGCTATCTTCGGGCGTCCTGCTGGCACGCACGCTAAGCGGCATCGTTGGCGCACTGTGGGGCTGGCGCTCGATATTCGTGATCGCCTCTGTCATCGATATAGCACTCCTGTTCGTCATCATGAAGTTGCCCATGTCGAACACACTCGTGGCTATCCGCTACCGCGAGTTGATGCAGTCGCTCGCTGGTCTCGTGCGAGAGGAGCGGCTGCTACGCGTCTCGGCGGCGATGGGCTTTCTCGTGTTCGCCGCCTTCAGCGCGCTGTGGGCAACACTCGCGGTGCTGCTCGCCCGACCGCCCTATCACTACGGTCCTGCCACCATCGGCGCATTCGGACTGATCGGGCTGGTCGGCCTTTCGGTATCACCACAACTCGGTGCCGTCGTCGACCGGATGGGCTCCCGCCACATCGCGACCGCCGGCGCACTAACGGTTCTGATTGCATTCGCGTTTGTCGCAGCTGGCGGTCGCAGCCTCGTATGGCTGATCGTCGGCATGGTGTTGCTGGATCTCGGCAACCGCACGAGCTTTATCGCCAACCAGGCCCGCATCTATGCGCTGCGTCCCGAGGCCCGCAGCCGCCTTAATACGGTTTTCATGGTTTCGTACTTTCTGGGTGGCGCGGTCGGTGCGGCGCTTGGCGGGGCCGGCGCCTTGCGCGCCGCCTGGGTTGGCCTCGCCGCGGTCGGCGTGTTGCTCTCGCTCGCGGCCGTTGCCGTCAATTCGCTCGCGTTCGGGCGGCCCAGTTCGGCCATTGTCGACGGGCAGGTTTGACCCGAACAACCGGACGATTCGCACGCAGGCTTGGTGGCTTCGACGTAGCACAAGCCGCCGAAAGACAATTTACTCAGGAGAGTCTGATGTCATTCAAGGCACTGCTCGCAACAAAGCCGCGCGACGCGGTTTCGACGCGCATCGTCAATTTCCACGACCGGGATCTCATGCCCCGTGACGTCACGATCGCCGTGGAGTATTCAACGGTGAATTTCAAGGACGCGCTCGCCATCACGGGACGCGCGGAGATCATTCGCGAGTTTCCGTTAGTCGCGGGGTATCGACCTGGCCGGCACCGTCGAGGCATCGGCGTACCCCGGCATTTCGGTTGGCGATCGTGTCGTCGTCAACGGGTGGGAATTAAGCCAGAGTCATCACGGCGGATTTGCGCAGAAGGCGCGCGTCAAAGGCGAATGGGTAGTCAAGCTGCCAGCGGTCCTTTCTACCATGGACTCAATGGCGATCGGCACCGCCGGATACACAGCCATGCTCTCCGTATTGGCTCTCGAACATGGCGGCCTCTCGCCTCGGCGCGGTGATGTCCTCGTTACTGGCGCGAACGGCGGCGTCGGATCGATCGCGATTGCGCTCCTGTCTGGCCTCGGCTATCGCGTCGTCGCATCAACCGGACGCCTCGAAGAGGCCGAATATCTGCGCAACCTTGGCGCGGCGGAGATCATCGACCGGCGCACGCTCTCTGAACCGGGTGCACCGATCGCCCAGGAACGTTGGGCCGGTGCCGTGGACTCCGTCGGCCATCACACGCTCGCCAACGTGCTGGCCCAGTACCGCGGCGTGGTTGCCGCCTGCGGCCTCGCGCAAGGCGCGGGCCTCCCCGGTTCGGTCCTGCCCTTCATCCGACGTAACGTGACCCTCGCGGGCATCGATTCCGTCAACGCCCCGCAGGCAGTGCGCGTCGAGGCCTGGTCGCGGCTCGCGCATGACCTCGACCTGGACAAGCTCGGCCGCGCGACGACGTTAGTGGGACTCGCCAAGGTTCCTGCGATTGCGCACCAGATCCTGGAAGGCAAGGTTCGGGGACGTACCATCGTCGACGTCGATGCATAAATGCCCTGTCGTCATTCGTCTCCAGAGACTGTGCGCACAGCAGCAATCTTGATTCAGGAGTTCAGCGTGTCCGCCGTTCCTTCTTCATGCCACCGGTGCGAAGCTTCGTCGCTCGATGCCCGTGCCCTGTTCGCCACGTTTGCCGGGCTCTGTGGAAGTCTGGTCGCCATTGGTCTGGCGCGCTTCGCCTACACACCGCTCATCCCCTCGCTGATCGAGGCGCACTGGTTCACATCCCCACAGACCGTCACGCTCGGAGCGGCGAACTTCGCCGGCTACCTGATCGGCGCAATGGTGGGACGCCCGTTCGCTGCGTGGCTGTCCACCGGTCCGCATTGCGGCTCCTGATGGCGGTCGTCACGATCGCATTCTTCACGTGCGCGTGGCCGGTGTCGGTGTCGTGGTTCTTCTTCTGGCGTCTGCTGTCGGGTATCTCGGGCGGCGCGATCATGGTGCTCGTCGCGACGTCGATCCTGCCGCACATTCCTGCGCCGCGCCGTGGCTTCGCGAGCGGAATGATCTTCCTTGGCCTGGGTCTCGGAGTTGCGGCATCAGGCACGCTGATTCCGCAACTTCTGCACATGGGGTTGCGCGACACGTGGCTTGGCCTCGGCGCGCTCTCACTCTCGCTCACGGCCTTGAGCTGGTTCGGCTGGCCGGCGACGAACCGTCCCGCGCCACAGGTCGCCCCGTTGCACGGAGCAGACCGCAGCAGGCTCGCGCTGCGCGTCTTCTACGCACAATACGCTGCTAACGCGCTCGGTCTCGTGCCCGTGATCGTGCTGCTCGTCGACTACGTGGCCCGGGGCCTCGGCCGGGGCGCCGCCGTTGGTGCGAACTACTGGGTGTTATACGGTCTCGCCGCCATCGCCGGCCCGATGATCTGCGGAAACCTTGGCGATCGCATCGGTTTCGGTCCAGCCTGGCGCGCCGCCCTCGCATTGCAGGCCATCGCGGTCGTGGTGCTCGCGAAGACGGGCAATCCTTTCGTGTTCGGGGTCGCCACGGTGGTCATTGGCGTATTCACGCCCGGAATCGTGCCACTCGTGCTCGGGCGCATTCATGAGCTGGTGCGTGACAATCACCTCGAACAGCGCGCAGCCTGGAGCCGCGCGACCACGGCCTTTGCACTCTTTCAGGCGCTTGGCGGCTATGGCTACTCGGATCTGTTTTCCCGCTTTCACGATGACTACGCGCTCGTCTTCCTGTGCGGTGCGGGCGCGCTCACCCTAGCCTTCCTCGCCGACGTCATCATGCAGGCTCGGCGCACAGAGCAGCATGAGCGCTAGCGCGGGAGGGATCACCCAGACCTGGCCTTCGCGGCCCGATACGCCTCGCGTCTTTTCTCGCGCTCCTTTGCAAACGTCGGGCTCAAGGCCGCGTCGAGATCGCTCCGCTCTACGTATTCGCCGCAAGACGGGCAGATATAGTCAAGCCCGACCTCGTGCCCACACACCCGATGCATAAACCGTACGGCGACTTCCTCGCCTTTGCTCTTGCACCAGGTTTCACCCCATGTACGCATCGCCTGGATCACTGGATAGAACGCCCGCCCTTTCTGTGTGAGATGGTATTCGTACCGTACCGGCCTCTTCTGATACGGTTGGCGCTCGATCATCCCGTCTGCTTCCAGCGACTTCAGGCGCGTGGCCAGCATCTGTGGCGTCGCTTCCGTCTGAATCTGGATTTCCTCGAACCGGGTCGCCCCCATGTACATCTCGCGCAGGACAAGCGTTGTCCACTTGTCACCGACAACTTCCGTCGATCGCGCAACCGGGCATACCGTGGCCATTACCTTCTCTCTACGCTTCATTTCGCCTCCGCAGAACCTCTTTTTTTCATAGTAACACGAATTCGTATCCCTCGCATACACGGCTGACCGAGTCACCCGTTGTCCATTCAAAACCTGACACTGGTTATGGATACGACGCTTAGACTTGTTTCTATGATATTCATATTTATAATCGATTCGTGTGACGTCCGCGCGCGCAAGTCCGCGCAGACGAATTGCGCAGCCGGGCTCCGGTTGCGACACGCCCCGCCCAACCCCCCTTTCGGGAGAACACGATGTCTGCCCTTATCTATCGCGCCGAACACACTGGTTTTTTGCTGGTCGACCCTTACAACGATTTCCTGTCGCATGGCGGCAAGATCTTTCCGATGATCGAGGCAGTCGCCAACGACGTTCGGCTTCTCGACAATTTGCGCGCAGCGGTGAGCGCCGCACGCAAAGCTGACATCCAGGTGTTCTACGTCCCGCATCGCCGCTGGCAACCTGGCGATTACGAAGACTGGGACCATCCGAATCCGACGCAACTGATCGTGCAGAAGCGCCAGTCCTTCGCAAAAGGGACGTGGGGCGGCGAATGGCACCCCGATTTTGTTCCCTTGGAAAACGACATCATCATCCACGAGCATTGGGCGCAAAGCGGTTTCGCCAACACGGACCTCGATTTCCAGCTCAAGCAGCACAAAATCTCGCACGTCATCGCCGTTGGCCTGCTCGCGAACACCTGCATCGAAGCCACCGCGCGATCCGCAATGGAACTCGGCTATCACGTGACGCTCGTGCGCGACGCGACCGCCGCCTTCTCGCCGGAAATGATGCGAGCCGCCCACGAACTGAACGGACCCACGTTTGCCCATTCGATCGTCACGACGGCCGAATTGCTGACAGCACTGCCGGCATAGGTGTTATGCCGACGATGACGGACTCTAGCGATCAATCCATTAGCAACAACCCATGAAGGACTCACCCATGATTACCATCTGGGGATGGTGATTGACTATCTATGGATCGTCACTGACAGACCTGCGAGTTCAATTCAAGCTGGGTCTGATGGGGCGAGGCCGGAGAACAGCGCGAAGGATTCCTTCACGAATGCGCGAACGGCGGGAGAAAACTCCCGTCGCCTGCTGGCCATTGCGAGATGACACGGATACTCGAAATCCGCGATGGCCCGATAGCAAATTCCCGGCTGTGTGAAGTTGCGCATCGATTCCGGGACAACGACCACGCCGTAACCGGCCGATGCAAGACTGATCGCGGCGATAAAGTCATGAACGCGATGTTCGAGAAAAGGAACGAAGCCTCCCGCTAAGCCCAGCGCGGTGAGCACCTCGCTGAATCCTCCGTCGTCGTCGAAGTGGGGGGAAATAAAACGCTGATCTTTTAGCTCGCTGACCGACACGTGGTCGCTTGCCGCCAATGAATGATCCTCGGCCATCGCGACCAAAAGGGATTCGGTCTGTACGATCGTGGCCACGATCCCCGCCGGATGTTGGCGCCAGGGCCGCACGATACCCACATCGATCTCGCCGCTGACAAGCGCCTCGAACTGACGCGGAGTCTCCATGGCCAGGACCTCGATTCGCACGTCGCCGTGCGTGATCCGAAACTGACGCAGCATCCTCGAGAGCACGCCGCTGCTCACGCCGGATGCGACCGATCCAATCCGCACAACACCGGCGAGGCCTCTGGCCGCCAACCGGCCGACCTGATCCGCACGCTCGATATGACGTAGCGCCGCAACCGCTTCGGCATGGAACAAACGCCCCGCATCGGTCAGCGTGACGGGCTGTCGCTTGTTGCGGTTGAGGAGACGAACGCCCATCTCGTGCTCAAGGCGTTGAATCTGGGCGCTGAGCGCAGATTGCGCGACGTTCAAGCGATCCGCTGCCTTGGCAAAGTGCAGATCCTCCACCACAGCAACGAAGTATCGCAGTTGACGGGCGTCGATCATTTAATCTCCAGGAGCGAATAAACATTCGCGCAATGCGTCTGGATGATATCAAAGAAGAGGCATCAAATAGAGCCCTGAAACAACAGGAGGACAACATGGACGCACTGACCACCAACCCTGGTTCCATCACGCACCGGCAACCGCTTTTCCGCTTGTCGGCGCATCCCACCCATCACCGCATCATGAACGTGACGGTCGACCCGAACGCACTGACCGGATTCCTGGCGGACGTGCGCGATATCGACGTCCAGAATCTCGAGTATGTCCCGTTCATGCGCCATCACCTTGCCGATCTGCTGGTCGAGCGTCTCGGTGACGACTTTGCCGACATGCTCGTCGAGCTGGTCAAGGACCGTCGGCACGGCGGTTTCACCATCGGCCTCCAGGACCTTTCGCAAGACCCTTCTGACTTCGTGAAGTTCGGTACGGCCATCGGTCATTTCCTCGGCCCGAGCAATCACGATGCGATGTCGGGAACGTACTACGCCCGCTTCGTGGTGAAGCACACCGATAACAGCGACTCATATCTTCGTCAGGCATACCGGCTGTTCACGATGCACACCGACGGCACGTACGTGAGCGACGCAACGGACTGGCTGCTGATGATGAAATTCGCGGAGCGAAGCGCGGTCGGCGGCGAATCGCGGTTTCTGCACCTGGACGACTGGGAAGAGCGCGATCGCTTCGTCAATCACAAGCTCGGAACCAAGCCGTTCTTCTACAAGGGATCCGATTCCAAGAACGTCAGCGAGCAGATCGAGCGGCCGCTGTTCTTTCAAAGCGAATTTGGTCTGTCGATCTCGTTCATCGACCAGTTCGTTCAGCCGTCCAACCGTGAAGAAGCGGCATTTCTCCGCTCACTGTCCCAGTCGATGGAAACGTCGGCCGGCACGAAGGAAGTGTCTTTGCCGGTCGGCGGTCTGGTGGTGCTGAACAACTATTTTTACCTTCACGGTCGGGCGCCATTCCAACCGAACGAATCGCTGTTCCGCGAGCTGATGCGCCAGCGCGGCTCGTTTGCGTATTGATGTCATCCGCTCTCTGGCATGATCGGGCACACCGACCGCCGAGGGCCAACGCAGCGATTTCGATGTAACACAGTGAGACGGTGAAATGAACGACTACGCAGAGCACGTGAGCGTGCACGAAACGACGTCCGTCGGGCGAGTTGAACAAGCGGCTTACGGGGTCAAGCAACATCTCCCCCGGCGGCTGCGCCAGATCCTCTCGCTCGCGGACTTCGAGCGGGCGGCACGGCGCGTTCTGCCGCGTCCGCTCTACGGCTATATCTCCGGCGCAGCGGAGGACGGAATGTCGATCGCGGCGAATCGGGCTGCGTTCGAACGCTTGAAATTCCGCACAAGAGTGCTTGTCGACGTGTCTCATCGATCGCAGCAGACAACGATCTTCAACCACACCTACTCGTCTCCGTTCGGAATCGCTCCGGTCGGAATCAGTGCCATCTCGGCATATCGGGGCGACATTGCGTTGGCCACGGCCGCGATGGATGAAAATATCCCTGCGATCATGAGCGGCTCCTCGCTCATTCCCATGGAGGCGGTGCAGGCGGCAGCGCCTGGCACCTGGTTCCAGGCTTATCTACCCGGCGACGTCGCGCGCCGCGACGCCCTGATCGAGCGTGTCAAGGCCGCTGGCTTCGCTACGCTCGTCCTCACAGTCGACATTCCCGTTTGGGCGAATCGCGAAAACAACGTGCGTACCGGTTTCTCGCTGCCGTTGCGACCATCGCTGCGTCTTGCGATGGATGGCATTTCCCACCCACGCTGGCTGCTTGGCACTTTCGCCCGGACGTTGATCAATCACGGCATGCCCCACTTCGAGAACTCGTTCGCGACACGAGGGGCGCCGATGCTGTCCGACTCGGCGGTACGCGATACCGCCGGTCGCGACCATCTGTCATGGTCCGACATCGCAAGCATTCGTCAACGTTGGAACGGCAATCTGGTCATCAAAGGGATCCTTCACGCGGACGACGCGCAGCGCGCACTCGCGATTGGCGCGGACGGGATCATCGTGTCGAACCACGGTGGGCGCCAACTGGACGGGGCGGTCGAGCCGCTATCCGTGTTGCCGCAGATTTGTGATGCCGTTGGAGACAAGACCGTCGTCATGCTGGACAGCGGGATCCGGCGAGGGGGAGATGTTCTGAAGGCGCTCGCGCTCGGCGCACATTTCGTATTCGCCGGGCGCCCGTTCATGTACGCCGCCGCGGTGGGCGGCGCGTCGGGTGTTCGACATGCGATCAGCCTTCTCAGGGACGAAGTCGACCGAAACATGGCGATGCTCGGCAAGGTAGCGATTGGCGAGATCGATCGCGCAATACTGGCCTGAACGGCGCGTTCCGACCGGATCACGTGTGACCCTGCCGGTGGACGAAAACACCAACCGCCAATAAATCAGGATTCCGCATCCAGTGGACTTCAAGAAACTACCTCCCCTGCGCGGCGCTGGGCGCGCTTCGCAGCCTCCTATGCGGCGCTCCTTAGCGAAGTGCAGCCGTCACCGCCTCGTCAATCTGCAGCGCAAAGCGCGCTTCAACATCGGGCACCGTGTAGCCAATTGACAGTTCCAAATACGCGTCGCCTAGCACCAACTGAACGAATGTAGCTGCTCGCAATGCAGCAGTCGGTTCGTCAAATCGCTTTCGCAGAATTTTTGCGGCGAAGGCACGCACGACCTTTGCCCCATTTTCGTAAAACACCTGGCCGAGTTCCGGAAGACGCTCGGCCTCAGCAACGATGGCCCGGTAAAGCCGGAGATAATCCGGCGTGACCAGGATTTGTGCCAACACCCATCCCAACTCGCGCAGCTCGACTTCGGGTGCGCCATCGGATTGCTCGTTCTGAGCACTGGCTAGAACTCCGCCCACCTGAGTGCACATCGAGCTCACCAGACCAACGAAGAGCGCCTCCTTCGACTTGAAGTGGCGGTAGACCGTCTGTTTGCCGACGCCGGCGGCCGCCGCGACATCGTCCATGGTTGCCAGGCCGAAACCCTCGCTTAAAAAAACGGTTTTCGCGCCATCGAGGATGGCAGTCCGTTTGCGGCGTTGCAGCGGGCTCAGGCCAGGAAGAGAGGAAGCGTTCATACGAAATAAATACCAGATCGCCGGGTAGTTGACAAGACTGATCAGTCTCGTTTACCTTCGCTGAAACGAGACTGCTTGGTCTCGTTTGGTGACTATTCAACTTCGCAGGCAATCGTTGGGGAGAACGCTTTGAAACTATTCATTACGGGTGGTACGGGCTACATCGGGCAAGCAATCGCGCGCAGGGCAATCAGCCGCGGCCATCAGGTGACGGCGATGGTGCGCCAGGACAGGTCGGCGGCTGCCAGCGCGCTGGCACGTCTCGGTGTGAAACTCCATGTCGGCGACCTGCGTGAGCCACAGTCTTTCGCTGTGACTGCCAGTGCCGCTGATGGCGTGGTGCACGCCGCGTCGACCAACGACGCTTCCGCCGCTACTGCTGATGAGGCCGCGGTTGTAGCGATGCTTTCGCATTTGCGTCCGGGCGCGGTGTTTGTCTATACGTCGGGCACCTGGGTCTACGGCAATACTGCGGGAGAACCCGCGACTGAAGCATCAGCGCTGAACCCGACACCACTCGTCGCCTGGCGGCCCGCAGTGGAGCAACATGTGCGGGCGCTAGCAGCGAGCCGTTCGATTGCCGCGGTGATTCTCAGGCCGGCGATGGTGCACGGCTACGGTGGCGGCATCTTCGGCATGCTTGCCGGGATGGTCCGTCAGACTGGCAGTGTGAGGGTCGTCGGCGATGGTCGCAATCACTGGCCGGCCGTTCACGTCGATGATCTCGCCACGGCTTATCTGAGCGCGGTGGAACAGGCGGCAACCGGAGACAGTCGAGTCACGGGACAGATCTTCAACGTGGTCGCGGAAGATGCTGTTGCCGTTGCCGAAATGGGTAAAGCGATTCGGGCCTCGGTCGGCGCCGATCGTGTCGAACTCTGGCCGCTCGACGATGCTCGCAAATCGCTTGGATCGTTCGCTGACGCACTGGCGCTCGACCAGACAGTAAGCGCTCAGCATGCCCGGCGAGTTCTCGAGTGGGAACCCCATGGCCCTGGCCTGATTGCGGACCTCTCTGCACCAAAACACTTTCAGCAAACTAACGGAGCATGACGATGGCGTGGAGCAGTGCGTCTCTCGAATCAACCCTAGCGATGATCGTCGCGGTGCTGTTCACGATTGCTGGCGTGGTCAATCTCGCAAGGCCCGGCGCGGTGAAGCGCGACTTCGCACGCTGGGGCTATCCGGCATGGTTTCAGTTGCTCTGTGGCGCGCTCGAATTGCTCAGTGCGGCACTTCTTCTTGGACAACAAACCAGAGTCTTGGGCTTAACGTTGGCCGGTGCGATCATGATCGGCGCGCTCTTCACGTTGGTGCGAAATCGGGAGCCATTCCGGCATCTCGCCCCGGCGCTGGTCTTTTCGGCTTTGATTGTGGTCACCTTGGCTGCCCGCGGTTGAGGCTTCCCCGCCATCAGGCGAGCGGCCCTGGGAAACTAACAGGCCGCGCGGGCAATCCGTGCTGCAAGTACTTAAAATAGGCACACGGATAGCCGAAGGAAGGGGCGTGCTCATGGCAGTACTCTAGCGAATACGCTCGTTGTGCGGTCACCGAATGACCACCGATAAAAGCATGACCGTTCCAACCCAACCTTTCGAAATCCGATGCTTGAAAAGCTTTTTGACCTGAAGGCGACGTACGAAGCGCTTGCGGCCGCGCAAGGCCCGGATGCGGCGACACAACGTGCCGCGCTCGGTGAGCGACTCATTGCGGCCTTTCCGGACCTGTGTCGCGAGCTCGTGCACGCGATCGAGGAGAACGGACGCCTTCTCGGGCTTGTTGAGCAGTCGCCGGACTCGCCCGCCCACACCACTTCCCCACTCGTGTTCGAAGGCTTCGTCTCGCGGCAGGAAGGCGACGCCTACCACTTGCAATCTGAGTCACCGAAGTTGTTGTGATTCCCGGCCGACAAGGCGGGCACCCTAACAAGAATTGTCCAAAGTCCCGGCAAGAGTCTAGCCATTCCAGATTCCGGCGACTGTAATCCTCCGTTCCTACTCCGCACTGACAACCGGTGATCAATCATTACGGGATGCGCGTGACACGAGGGATAATACATTTTTGTATAAGTCTACTGCCAACGCCAACGTGTATTCTGTATCGGTCACGAGATCCTCAAAAGGCTGATATGTGTAACTAACAACGGAAAATGCACGCGACTCAGGCATTTGAATGCATTCCTTCGGCGCACCTACCGCCCCTCGCGCCTCGCGTTCAAACGGGATGCAAAAATCCCAGATCAGTCGACTCCGTCATTTGTCAGAATCCGTTGGCCAAACGGAGTGTCTTGAAGCTCGGCGATCAGCGTGGTTGCAGGTCCGCTTTGGATTGACCCTCCCTTGGCCAAGGAAAGTTGGGGCGGCGTTTGGCCAAACGCATCGTCCGTCTTGCTCTTCGGATCCTGACTCGATGGCGTTTCCCGCACAGGCAGAAACTCACGCCTGAGTGAGGTATCCAGTCTTGACCGCGAGCCCCCCGGCCCATCGACGGCGGCCAGTCCATGACGGGATGTGCCGTGACATCAACGCATCAGATTTGTCCGCTCGCCCTCAGTGACATGACACTAGCCAGAATGTCGCTGACAATGAAATACCACTGCGTAGGCAATATTCCGGCGGTGCCTGCGTCCGACTCCTGCATGAATGGAACGATCACGACCTGGCCACAATCCTGATTGTCTATGATGGCGCCCGCCAATTGGGCGCCCAAGCGATCGACGTAGCCGAACAGTTGTTTCCAGTCCGCGTGGCGTACGCCGTTTTTGGTAAAGCCGGACATGGTCGCCTTATTCGGATAGTCAGTGTCGAAATAGTTCGCCTGTCTCGGCCTCGGGTGAAAGTAAATGACCACGCTCGACCAATTGACCTTGACCTGTCCTGCAGGCACGACGACTCCGAACCAGTTTGGACTCGTTTTGTCTGCATCTTGGCCCTGGAGCTCGTACAACAGGGCGGAATAACCCACGATTTTAGAGGCGAAGGAGAACGCCGGCTTGGAGGTATCTGTCACCTCCGAACCGTTGCTGGCGAGAAGCAGTTTGTTATAGCTTTGAGGTCCCACTCCCCGGGTGTAGAGGGCCAGTGGGGCGCCAAACACGGGTTGAAGCACCGTTTGGTTCAAAACAGCAGTGAACAGCCGCTCGCCGGTTGGAACAACGTTATCCGCGCCCCCTTGAGCGGGATCGTCGCTGCGCGCTGCATCCAGAAACATAAAATCGCGGATCAAGTGATGCGCATAGACGAAGCTGCCGACCACATCCTGATTGTCGTTTCCCAAGTCGCCCCCGATGGCGCTATTGCTTGCGAGAGGCGGTAGCGGCGGTATTTCACCCAGAGTGGACTGATTCTGATAATCGCTCCAGCGGGAGACATCTGCGGGAATCGTGACGCCGGTATTGTAGTCGAATTGTGCCACCGTTTTTTGCTGGTAATAAAGCCGCCTCTGGACGGTCGGCACGACGATAAAGCCTGAGGGGTCGGGCGCGCCGGCCCCCGTTTGGCTCGCATCGCTGTTGAAGTCCCACACGCCCGCGAGCATCTCGCTTAGCACACCCTGACCCTGACTCTCATTATTTACAAACGGAGTGAGATATGCGCCCGCATTGCTAATTCCCGCGAGGATGACGCGTCGCAATTTCGGCGTCGTGCTGGAACTGGAGCTCGAACTGGACGAGCTGCTGCTCGACGAAGACGATGAACTGCTGGGACTAGATGACGAAGACGACGAACTGCTGGGACTCGATGAAGAAGACGACAAACTGCTGGGACTTGATGAAGAAGACGAACTGCTGGGACTTGACGAGGACGACGACGAACTGCTGGGACTTGATGAAGAAGAAGACGAACTGCTGGGACTTGACGAGGACGACGACGACCTGCTGGGACTCGATGAAGAAGAAGACGAACTGCTGGGACTTGACGAGGACGACGACGAACTGCTGAGACGCGAAGAAGAACTGCTGCTGGAACATGGTGGCTTGCACGGGACACTCGGCGGCGTGCAGCAGACCTGCGTCGGCGAGCACGGCGGATAAGGCGGGTAAGGCGGAAAAGGGGGATACGGCGGGAAAGGTGGATACGGTGGATATGGCGGACAAGGCGGCGTGGAGCCACCTTGGTGCGCTCCGTCCTTGCACCTGCCGATCTCCTTCGTCAAACACTCGATTTCGCGGCAGAGCACGTCGATGAGTCGTGCGCGATCCGTTCGTGAGTTCTCGTCGCCGAGCCATGACGCTAGACTTTCCGTCATCCGGATGAGTTCTTCCCGCAACGCGTGCTCCCGCTCCTCCGCGTGCAAACGTTCGTTCTCCCGTTTGCGCTCCCGCTCTCGACAGGCGTGCAGTTCGCACCTCGCGTCCGCCAGCGCGCATTTCAGCCGCTCTGCCTCAGCGGAGAGCGAGCGTCTGTCATCACGCCAGTCCCTGCGCGAATCGTCGCATCGTTCGCGGAGCGACGGTTCGCTGACATTAGCCGAGTCCAGCCGCAGCCGGTCTAGTTCGTCCCGGAGCCGTTCAATCCGGCGGCGCAGATCGGACTCGAACGGTGCGTCGTCATACGACATGTCATGTCTCCTGTTGCGGGTACACGGAAGGAATCCGGTTTCCTCGATTGCCCGTTCATTCCCAAGACATCGTTAGCAAAGGTTGGACTGGACGCGCTTGAGATCGCGATCAGCCAGTGCCACGAGTAGGTTGAAGTGCACTCGCAGACGGCGATGACGAAGAACTGCTGCTCGAACTCGGCGGCTTGCATGGGGCACATGGCTGCTTGCACGAAACGCACGGCGGCGAGCAGCAGACCTGCGTCGGCGGGCACGGCGCGCACGGTGGATAAGGCGGATAAGGCGGGAACGGCGGATACGGGGGAAATGGCGGATACGGAGGGAATGGCGGATAAGGCGGACATCCACAGGATGGTAAGCAATGCGAGCCTTCGTTGCACTCGTGCACGCTTCGCGCCAGGCGCTCGACCGACTCGGCGAGCGCGCACAGCGCACGGTCCGCGCGCCGGTCGGCCTCATGCTGCGCATCGAGGCGACGGCGCAGATCGATCAGCGCATCGACAAGCGGATCGTCATGGCGTGGGGCTTCGCCGTGATGCCATTCGTGGCGCAGATCGGCTAGCTGCTGGCGGAGATCGTCGATGTCGTCGCGTAGATCGCGCAGCGAATCCCGCCGATCATCGTCATTGCATTGCGCGGGCATGGCTGTACCTCCGTGAATACGGTCAAGGCGCCCATACCCTTACGCAGGCTAAACGCACGCCCAGAGCCACTCATCAAAATCCTAGCAGTTCCACGTGCGAATGCTAATATTTCGACAATGCAAAGGCGGCCTTTAGTGTCTGGTTTGCCTGCACGCTATCCACGGTTTTCCTACCAGGCCGCAGGAGACCTCGCGTGAAAAATCCGGATGACGAACAACAACAAGGGAGTGGCTGCGTTCCGTGCGACCCGGCCGCTCCAGCGGCATCTCATCCGGTCACGTTTGCTGCGCCATATCCGCCCTTCCCGCCGTATCCGCCTTACGCTCCTTATCCGCCCTATGCTCCATACGCACCGTACCCACCGCGCGTTCAACCGGTTTGCGTCGTCCCTTCGGAGGCCGAACCATGCGAGTCCGACACGGAACGTGAGAATGAGTTGCAAACGGGCGAAGGTGAACCATGTGGTGAGTCGGGGCCGCTTGTATTTCCAGCGAGCATCAAGGTGCTGCGTCCGGATGATTTGCTGGTCCTCATGTTGCGCTTTTCTGGCTTCGCGTTCCTGGAGAATCCGCCGCGTCTTGACCGTACCGCGAGCGACTCCTATATAGCCGTAGAGTTTCCGCCGCAAAGTTTTGGAGAAGAGGCGTTCCTGCAAACGATAGGGCAAGACGCCGAGGCCGCCGGCCAGCAGGAAGTCACCGCCGACAAGAATTATCCGCCGCAGAACATTGCCGGCACTGAAGACGCCGTGCCCGGCGTTCTGCCGGTTGCGCGCGTCCGGATGGCCGCAGCGAGCCGGATCGTCGTGTCGATGCCCGACGAGCAATCGAGCATCGCATTCGATTTGCCGACGATTCTTGGGGCGCTGCGCGACTGGCCCATGCGGCGCGCAAGCGGCGCAGTCCCGGAACCGTCTGGAGGGCAAATCAGCTTTGACTGGATCGGGAAGCTGGTCCGCGATCCAGCGCTCGTCAGCCTGAAAAATGAGACATCCGGGTTCCTGAGTCAGCTCGCCGGCAGCGCGCCGGAGAACGCAGCGTCGCTCACCAATGCGATCGCGCAATCCGGGATACAGCTCGCGCAACAGGCGGTGAGCATGTTGTCTGGCGCGTCGACGACGTCTGGCAATGAATCCGCGCACGTCACTGCGGTATTGCGGCAAAATCTTCTGAGTTCGGCGGCCGCGCTTGAACAGCAGTATCCGGCCCTGCGCGGTGATGCGGCGCGCACGGCCAGCCTGACCGCTCTGTCGATGGCCGCGCTGGAGTCGTTCAGCGTGTTCGGTCAGGCAAGCCCAGGCGCCGTCACGCGCTTACCCACGCTGCCGTTCTTCACGTTGCTGCTCGGACCTCAGGAGCCGCCAGACAGCGTGACCGCGCTCGAACTGCCCTACCGGGTGATCACATCGCCACTCGAACCGGCGCGGTGGGCGCACAGTATCACGCCAGTGACGCGAAATGGTCACACAGAGTTATGGCATACGCGACTGTCGTCTGGTTCATCAGGTACCGGTCCCGGCGCGCCTGGCCGCATGCGCGCGATCTGGTCGCCCGACTATAGGCCGCAGTCGGAACTTCCCACGCTCTACCAGGTGATCAGCTTGCCAGGCCCTCCGCCCGGCCGTCCCAATCCAGATGTGATCCGTATGAGCCTGGATCCGGTGGACCGCTCGATGCTCGTTACGCTGATGGCGGGCTTCGACGCGACGCCGAGCAAGGGCAACAGCTACAGCCCGATCGGCAGTGAGGCCAAGCGGCTGCATCTGTCGGCGCTTGGTGCGTTGCTCGACGCAGAAGGCAACTGGGAGGTCAGGCCAGAAGGTATCGACCTCGAGCAGTGGCGACATTTGGCATCGCTTGGGCGCGATCACTATGTGCGTGTTGTGTATGCCGGCTTTCTCTGTCCGTTTGGCCACGCGGCCTCGCTCGTCAAGGTGACCGAGCGGCGCTTCGAGCCGCTCGGCAAAGATGGGCCCGGGCGCATCGCTGTGTTGCGACAGCGATTCTTCCTGCTTGTCCGTCAGCAGCGACGGAGTTACGACGGCACGAATTCTCCAAATAACGGGCGAGACTTCCCGTTCACGAGCGTCGAGATCCTGACGCGCATCACGCCCGACCTGATGGACCCCGGAGTAGTTGGCACCGCGAGTCACGTGGCGGCCGATCCGACGGCCGGTGATCCCTACCAGAACCCAACCATCGAGGCGCGCATGCTGTTCTGGCCGATGGTGCCAACGAGCGACCCGAACAACCCGGCCGACGTGATGTTCGACATTGCGGCGACGGATCTGGTGGGCAACCGCGTCACCTTCTCGATGCCGCTGATGTTCGTCGGCGATCCGGCAAACCAGAACACCAACACCACGAGCAACCTGATCGCGGCCTACAACGCCGCGCAGCCCGAACCGAAGTTGCGCACGTCGCTCGGCGGCAGCGTGGTGGCCTACGCACCGGGCACCGACGCAGACAAGGGTGACACGAAGCTCCCCACGGCCGATATCACGCTGCACGCCGGCCCGGTCACTGTCCATGACAACACGAACCCGAATTTCTATCCGCAAATATATCGGGCGAACGTGGGCATCAAACCCGTGCAGAAGTTGCTCGGCAAGCCCGGCTTTATTTCTGAGGTGACCTATCCGAAGTTTTATTCCGAGAACGGCTTTGACGCCACCGCCAACGCCGGACAGGTCTTCCTGCAGTTCACGAGCTCGCAGGCGCTGAACTTCGGTGGAGGTACGGACCAGGCGAAGAGCGATACGCTCGGCGCGCTGGCGAGTCCGCAGATGAATCTGCTCGGCCTGTCGAAGCTCGCCGGTCCGGTGGCAGGGAAGACCGCGAGCACCGCAGACCAGGTCCTCACGGCTCTCGGTAATGTGAAGAACTCAACGTTCGACCCGACAGACTTCTTCAACAACGCGACGCTGCTCGGCGGGATCGACCTCGGCGCGATCGTGCAAAAGAGCGCTTCTCTTGCGGGCGAGGAAGTCCCGAAGATTCTATCGCGGGACTTCCCGGATCGCGTCGAAGCGAGCTTCGACTGGAGCACCACGGTGGTCGGCAGCGATCCTGCTGGATTGATCATCCCGCGCGCCGACCCGAGCGGACCGGACACGCGGCTCGTGATGAGTGGCATCGTGACCACGCCGATTCAGTCTGCGGCTTCGCCCACCATTCAGGCGAGTGCGACGTTGAACAACTTCAAGGTCAACCTCTTCGGCTTCATCATCCTCTGGTTCGAAAAGCTCGAGTTCAACGCAAAGCGCGGGCAGAAGCCCGACGTCTCCGTACAACTGCGCGACGGCCAGGACGCGGTGACCTTCGGCGGCCCGCTCGAGTTCGTCAATGCATTGCGGCAGGTCATTCCCGGCAACGGCTTCTCCGATCCGCCGGCGATCCAGGTGACGCCAAGCGGAATCGGCGCTTCCTATTCGTTGACGCTGCCCACGATCGGAGTCGGCGTGTTCGTGCTGTCGAACGTATCATTAGGCGCGAGCTTCAGCCTGCCGTTCGACGCCACCCCGGCGCGCGTTAACTTTTATTTTTCGCAACGCGAGCACCCGTTTAGCCTGGCGGTGTCGATGATCGGCGGCGGTGGCTTCTTCGGCATTGGCATCTCGTCGGCGGGTGTAAATGAGATTGAGGCAGCGCTCGAGTTCGGCGCGATGGTCGCGATCGATCTCGGCGTCGCGTCCGGCAGCGTCGAGATCAAGGCCGGCGTATATTTCCATTGGCTCGAACCGACACCAGGCCAAGGCACGGTTGAGCTTGCCGGATATGTGCGCATTCACGGCGAGCTGTGCGTACTCGCACTCATTTCAGTGTCGCTGACTTTCAATTTGCAACTCGGCTACCAGAAAGCCGGCAATTCATCCATTGTATACGGCGAGGCGCAGCTCACCGTCGAGATTGACATCCTCATGTTCAGCACGTCCGTCTCGGTGCGTTGCAGGCGGGAATTTGCGGGCAGCGCCGGAGATCCGAAGTTCATCGACCAGGTCCCTAACGAACAGGTCTGGGCCGACTATTGCGACGCGTTCGCCGTGGAGGCGGTCTGATGGCCCAGCAATCGTTCGTTTTGACCGCGCTGCCGAATGGCTACAGCGACGATGGCAAGCAACTGCGGCTTTCGGTCTTTCTCTCTCCAAGGCTCGATTGCGAAAGTGACCCGAAGAGACTCGACAGCTTCGCCGACTGGCTCGACTGGCCGAATTCGCTGGCGAAGGGCAGCCTGAAGGTGTCGTACAACCACAAGAGTGTATCGGTGGCGATGGGCGGCGGCGGTTCAACCGACCGGCTGGACCCGACGCTAGGCATGCCCGATTCCGCGGTCTGGCGCGCACTCTTCCGTGCCGATCTAGGTGTCCGGAGCTACAGCTTCACGGACTACTCGAAGCACACCATCAAAACATTCGACGCGACCGATCTCGGAAATCGCGTGGCGTCGCTCTATGGCGACCTGGCCGCGAAGGCAGGCGACAACTTGCCGCCCGTCTCGGATTTCGTCGACAGCCGAGACTGGGGCGAATGGATGACGGCGGTGTTCTTGCTGGATGAGATCGACGGGGACATTCCCGGCCCCGACTCGCGCGAATTGAACTTCGCGCTCCAGCAATTCAGTGACTTTCATACTCCCCTCGCCCCGGCTGCGCGCCGACAAGTGACGCGAACGGATGACCCGCGCATTAAGGCCGCGTGGAACGAATATGTCAGTCCGCCAATGCCGAAGCCCGATGAACTGGCGCAACAACTGGAGTTTCATCAGATTGTCGCGTCCATGGGCTCTTACCCGACCTTGCTGCGAAAGCTTGGTCTGGTTGTCGATCTGCTTCTCTCCAACGACTTCAAGGCGTCGAATGAAGCCGACCTGTCGGTGCAGCTCGTCTTTCCGAAGGGCGCCCTTGCCACACACGTCGCTGGCCATGCTGCGCCCGTCACGCGCACGCTTCTGAGCGCCAAGTCCTTCGAAGCCACGTCCGATCCGGGGGCGAAATATCTGGTGAAAGACGGGTTGCTCGATCTCGATGCGAAGCGCTTCACATTACTGCAAGCGGACATCGACAGTGCAGGACTGAAGGCGATGAATTTTGCCCGTTCGCTGCTGCGCCGCACGGATCCGGATGCGCGCGTTGATCCCGTCACCCGGCAGGAAGACGCGATCGGCGCGCCGGCACTGAGGACGGCCGGACTGATGCTCGTGGAACGCGAGCGCGGCGACTGGTTGTCGAGCCGTCTCGCTGCAAACAAGGACCGCAACGCTTCCCTCGAGAATCAGATAGGCGGTAGTAAGTCCGATAGGGTTCCTCTGCATGCCGAGGACCTGGTGCGCGGCTATCGCTTCGACATCTGGGATGCGACGACGGGTGCCTGGGCCTCACTGTGCCGCCGGACTGCGACCTATTCGCTAGGCGATGGAAAAGTGACCGTGCAGCCAGCGGCGGGCGAAGAGGAAAGCACCATCCGGCTCGCCGCCACGACACCACCCGACCCAGCGAGCACCACCAAGGTGCTCTCGCTGCACGAGGCCCTCATGACATGGCACGGCTGGAGTCTCGCGGCGCCGCTGCCCGGGCAGGCTATCCTGCCCAACGACGCAGTCGATCAGGCACCGGACGGTACCCAGGCGGACGTGCCGCCTGGTGTGCAGCTCACTTCGCGCTTTAAGGCGGTGAAGGCCTCACTGCCTCGGCTACGATTTGGCCGCCGCTACTGGATCAGGGCGCGCGCTGTTGATCTGGCCGGTAACTCATTGCCGTTCCGCACTGGTGACTTTGGCTCGGAGCAACCTGACGCGCACGCGCAGACGTATCTTCGCTTCGAGCCGGTGGCCGCGCCGGTGGTTGGACTGTTGTCGGACGGCGGCGCGGTCGAAGCGCCGGCGGAGGGCGAATCGATGAACTGCATGGCGATCCGCAGCTTCAATGACACACCCGCGGATAGTGACACGCCGTCCGCACAGCAAGCGCATCGGGCCGCGCTGCCGCCGCGCGTGAGCGCGCGCGACGTCGAGCATCACGGCATGCTCGATCACGCAGGCCGTGTCGATCCCTCTACGTTCACGATGCTCGCGCATGACAAGGATCGAGACGCGCAGGATCCCGATGCGGTGCTGCGCGAGGTTACGCTACCAATGCAGGGGCCGTTGGGCGGATCGCCCTCCGACACCACCTTCGCCGTGTACGAAGACGGGAGGGCGATGACCTATCTGCCTGATCCATATGCGGGCACCGTCGCGGTGCGCATATTCAGTCATCCGAACATCGCGGACGACGAGATCATCCTGGTCCCCTTCTACCCCGGTGGCGCGTGGCCCGAGGCACAACCTTTCGTCATCGAGGTCTTTGACGGCGGGGCGGCGAAACCGTGGTTCGATGCGGCCAGCCGCCGCCTGCGCGTGCCTCTTCCCAAGGGCGTGCGTGCACGCATCAGGCTGTCGTCGACGCTCGATGACGCGTCACTGGCAAATATGGGCATCTTCGGGTGGCTGAAGGCATTCGACCAGAACGCGCAGCGCACGCGGGCGCTTAACGGACAACACTGGATGCTCACGCCAGCACGAGAGTTGACGATCGTGCATGCTGTGCAGCGCCCCCTCGTGGCGCCCGACATTTCGCTCTTGCAGATCATGAAGCGCGATTTGGGCAGCACTTCCGTACGACCGATGATGCTCGTGAACTGCTCGCTCGCTACCACCGATCGCCTCGACCTGCTGGCCCGCTGGCATGAACCTTCGGACGATGGCGCGGCGCCGGGCGACCGTCAGCGCGACGACGTCGCATTCTCCGTGAAAATTACAGACAGTACGGACTACGCGAACGTCCAGGACGGTAACCCGGGCGGCGGACATCCCGAGCACAGCATTGCCGGAGCGGACCTCGTCGGCATCAACGCGCTTCTCAAGGGCATCCTGCCCAAGTCGCACGAATTTCACGACACTCGCTATCGGCGGATCGAATACGCGTTTGACGCGACAACCCGGTTTCGCGAATTCATGCCCGCCGCGATCCTGACGGGCCAGGACGACTCCGGCGCGACGACGACCACCGACGAGCACATCAAGGTGAGCGGATCGAGCAGCGTGAGATGGATACCAAACTCGGCACCGCCTCCCGTTCCCTCGTATCTCTACGCAGTGCCGACCTTCGGCTGGCGCCGTGACGAGGATACGGACGGCCACGCGGTCAGCGAACGACGCGGCGGCATCCGCGTGTATCTGGACCGGCCGTGGAACGTTTCTGGTTATGGGGAAATGCTCGCGGTGGTGCTGCCGCCCGCGGACTTCACGGGCGACCCCGAAAGCGAGCCGAACGGCCATCCTCTCAAGCGCTACGCGACCTTGTGGGGTAACGACCCGGTGTGGGATTCGGCGCTGGTTGCGGGCATTGGCCCGCGGCGGGGCGACTTCCCGCTCGCGCGCTTCGCGCCCGATGCAAGCGGCAAATGGCTGCCACCCGGCGCCCCGGCCACCGAGGCCGATCAGCGGCCGGGGACGTTCAAGGCAACGGGCTTCAATCCCCCGGGCGTGCCAGCCGGCACGCTGAAGCTCGAGGTCGCGCCACACGACGTCTTCTGGGATGCCGACCGGCAACTGTGGCATTGCGACATCGAGATTGCCGCGACAGGCTCCTACTTCCCGTTGATCCGTCTCGCGCTGGCGCGCTACCAGCCGATCTCGGCGGACGAGGCATGGCTGTCGGGAATCGTGCTGGCGGATTTTCTGGCGCTCGCGCCGGGCCGGTGGGTGGCCATCGCGGCGACAGAGCCACGCCAATGGCAGGTCACCGTGTCCGGTACCGGTTACGCGAGTTCGAGTGGATGGCAGGAGGCAAAGAGCGAGTCCGCCGCAGCCGACGTCGTGCCTGCAAAAACCAGCGTGATCGAGGTCTGGGTCGAGCGGCTGGAGCCCCGTCTCGGCGACGATTTTGGTTGGCAGTTGCTGACTGGCGCCGTCGTGACACCAGGCGCGGGCGCGGCTGCGACGGGCGCGCCCGCGCAAGTTCTCTGGAACGGGCAAGTGTCGGTTCCAGAGAAGGACGCGTGCGGGCATCTAAGGCTTGTCGTCGCGGAATACGAGGAATATGTCGTCGACGGCGCGAATCCCTATGGCAAGGTGCCGACGCGCAAAGGACGCCGCATCGTCTTCGTGGAGCACCATGCTCTCAAACTCTGAGCTTGCTGTCATCGATCAAGCATTCCCGAGGCGCAATCATGGATCAACAAACGTGGACCGAAGAGACGCTGCGTAATGAGATCCGCCGCTTACGGAATGACCTTGCGCGTCTGCGCGACATGGCGACCGCGACGGGTTCGTCGGAACAGGCGGTTCTATCGAAGCCGGGGTGGGAACCGCATCCGCATACCGCCGGGGAAAACCTGGTCCGGTATGCTTTTGTCACCGTAACGGACTTTAACTTCTTTCCTGGCACCCTCGCTACGGTCAACAGCGTACTTGAATTTCAACCGGAGGCGGACATCTTCATCGTTGTCAACGAAAAGTGCCCGCTGAGCGAGGCTCAACGTGAATGCCTCGCTGCGGCAGCACGCGTCGTGCTCATGGACTCCTCGCAATATAGCGCCGCCGGACTTTACGTGAACGCGTGGGAGTTGAAAGCGTACGCTGCTTGGACACTTGCCGAACACTACGACTACGATGTGGTAGTTGGCATCGATTCCGACTGTATACTTTGCTCCAACGTCGACGCGGAGATTGAGCGTTGTTTTGCAACCGGGAAATTTCTCGGGGGCCGGGACGGTGATGGCGCGGACTATGACGAATCGTACCGTGTATACGGTATTGAAACGCCCGCGCGTAACCAGCGCTATATGAGTACCTCCTTATATTTTTGCGCGATTACAGACGCGAACAAACGCGTGTTGCGCAAGTGGGCACAATGTTGCAATGCGGCCGATTTCAATGCGAAAGGCCCGTTTCCCGGTCACGGTGACCAAGGCGTGCTCAACGCTGTGCTTTTTGCTGAAAACGCCCCTGATCGCGTCGAGTTGCTTGATAACGCGTTGTGGAGCCAGCACTGGGTGTACTGGGATTCAATTTTTGACTATCGCGACGGCCTCTTCATTAACCTCACGGCTGGCCGCCTTGCGCAACGCTCCTTTCACTGCGGCGGCGCCGCCAAATTCTGGTCGCGTGAACATGCCGACGAGGTGAGCGGCACGCGTTCGCTGCAGACGTATCCGTACGTCTGGTACTTGGCGATGTTCTGGTTCGGCCAATGTTCAAATTGGTCTAGGGATCCCTTTTTGCTCATACCTCCCAACAGTCACCATTTGCCGGGCGAACTACTTCATTTCTGTTCCCAGATCATGCAGGTCTACCCACCTGCGCGAACAAGGTGGGAAGGGATTACGGATGCGTTGATCGATCGTGTACTCAATGGCGTTCCACGCGCGATGTCACTCGGCGGCGGTAGTATGAGTGAAGTCTTCGAACTGGTCTCAAACCGTCGATCCATACACCGATACGTCGAAATAGGCTGTTACGAAGGCGGGTCGATTCTTGCACTTGCGATGCGCTTTGCCAACCGTGACATCGATTTTTACGCGGTTGAATCGTTCATGGGAAACATGGACGGCTCGATGGATGGTTGGCCTCTGCCATCAAGGAGGCGGTTTATGGACAATCTTGCACGGTACCCGACTTTGCGCGTGACCTCCGTGCCGGGACATTCGGGGCTAGCAGCCAATCTGTTCGATGATGCGAGCATCGACTGCGTGTTTATAGATGCATGCCATGAAACGTCCGCCGTGCTCCTCGATATCGACGTCTGGAGGCCTAAGCTCAGGCCAGGAGGATTGATCTGCGGCGACGATTACGGGTGGGACTCGGTCCGTGAGGCCGTCCAACAACGCTTTACGCGCGTGGAGGTGAGTCCTTCCGGGGCCGTGTGGTGGACGACGCCCTGATGTTCTGCGTGGCGGCCTAGTGGCCGGAGTTTCTCTCCGTTACTTAGATCCGCTGACGGGCTCTGGCGTAGCTACGACGCACCGGTGGATTACGCGCATCACGCGGCTCTACGGGCTACTGTTTCTTGACAGAAGGATGCGAACCACGGACGGAGCGTTCCTTAACGGCTATGCGACGCGTGCGCGTTCTCGGCGCGCCCGTGCGTCAGCGCGCTCAACCATTGGCCCGGATGCGCCAGATACGAAACGGCACCCCCCTCGAAGTAAAGCTCGATGGCGCGAATCACATCGGATGCTGTCACCATGTCAAGACAGCGCGGCAGGTGGCCGACAACATCAACGCAGAGATTCTGGGGCAGGTCTTTCTCGTCACCGTCGCCGATCGGTGTGACGCGCGACCTCCAGCAGCCGCCGTCTGCGCAGCACTGCAACGCGCCCGCGCGATGTATGAACTGATGCGTCGGGTACGCCTCCCAATGCGTGGGCTCACGGCCGCCCGCGACAACCACGCACGGTCGCGACGGCGGCATGCCCGGCTTCGTTTCGACGGCCGCGGCGAGATGCATCAGTAACGTCACCGGGCACAAGACGCCCTGAGCGTGATAGACGAGCCTGACCAGCTGTCGAAGATCGGTGCGCCCCCGCAGGTCGATAATGTTGCGCAAGGGCGGGTGCCGGTGTCCGCCTTCGCCGACCTGCACGAACAAGATGCGACCGCGAAAATGATCGACTACCTGCTGATAGCGTTCGCGATCCCACCACTTCGCTGTGTAATCGGGCTTGCCGCCTGAAACGACGATCCAGAAAGGCAACGCCTCGCCGACGATCTCCTCGACTTGCGAGTACCACCGCTTTTCCTGGTCAGACACGTGGATATCGCCATGGAAACAAGCCGGCCGGATGTCGAGTCCGAGCCTCGCGTTGAGAAACTGGCTGAAACCGTGGATGAAGTGATAGGGAAGCTGATTACTCCGGTGGATCAGCGGATACTCGCAATCGATCACTTCGACATCCGGATCGTCCTCGTTGAGCGGCGTAATCCAGGGATTGTGTTCCCACAGCGCCGGACATGGCGTGCGGGTGTCGGTAAGAAACTGGCCCGGATAGCAAAGATGCAGGTCACGCAGGGCGGCTGTCAGCATCACGATGTCGCCGGGAGACTGCATGTTGCGCAGGATCAGTCGGCGCATTGGAAGTCCCTCAAAGGCGATGCCGATAGGGTTTGGACATGGCGAGCGTCTAAGCCGTTGCGACCGTCAAGGCAAGGCGTCACTTGCTCCATGCGGCGGTCCGATCTATTTGCGAAGATCATGACTGACCGACGCCTCCAGACGATCGGCCGACCGATGAAATAGTAGCCTTTGCCTCGTCAAATGCAAGAGGTAATTCTTGATTGCCGTTCGCGCGGAGCACCCTGAACGCGGCCGTCGATTGATCCGCAGCCAAATGGCCCGAACCGAGCGAGATGCGCGTTGCTGGCTACGCGCAGCACGCAGGGCTGCCCGCGATTCTGCCGCTACAGAATCACCATTGCATAGTGGTGGTGCTGTCGAGGGATGGTAGAGCGCTGACCGTTGGTTACGCGAATCAATGAGGTCGTTAGCATCCGAGCGCTTCCAACGGATGCGCGGTACGGCCCCGGCGGCGCGCGGCGAGATCTCCACGTCCTCTCGAAGGCAGGTCTTTCAGTGGATTACACGGTCGAACGCCAAAGAGGGCCATGCGACCTTCTGCGTTGCACGGCGCAGACAGCAATGCTTCTTCCGAAGGCGGGCGCGACGCCCGCCACCACGGTCACTATCACCAGCTACCTTACTCCTTGGGCGCGTACTGCATCTCGCCATTGCCGAAGGACCAGTTTTCCTTTGCAACGTCTATCAGACTGATCCAGATGTCCTCCTTGCGCACCCCCGCCTTCGCATGGATTCCGTCAGCGACCGCCTTGTAAAAGGCTTTCTTGACGTCGATAGTGCGGCCCGCGTTCCAGGTGACCTGAATGAACACGATTCCAGGAGAGTATGAGATGCCGAGATATCCATCGGCCGGATACACCAGTTCGTCTAGCGCGTGGCGAGTAATGATCTGGAACTTATCGTGTTGCGGGACGTTGGCGACATTGATCATCGCCTCGTACACGGTATCGCTGATAGCGCGAACAGCCTCGGGCGAGGCGTCCTTTGTCAGATTGATTCGCACGAGTGGCATTTCTAGAGCTCCATTGACGAAGTTGGCTCGGTTGCCATGAAGCGCCACTTCGAAGTCGGCGGCGTTCAGTACAAACGAGGTTAGGCTACTGCATATGTTCCCGCCGAGGAAAGATAAGTCAGTGGTCAAGAGTCGCACGAGCATTACCTCGACGATGGGGGCGGACGAACTGGTGATCAAACGCCGTCTGCGAGCGTCTTGTCGGCTCTACCTATTTGAGGCGAGTCGTTGTTGCACGTCAGCACATCACGCCGAACCACAACGATTCACTTACCATTGGCGCTTGCTTCTATTACCGGCAAACGACACTGAAATGTCGCGCCGTGCCCGGCGTTGTCGGACGCCCATATCATTCCCGGTGTGCTTCGACGATTAAACGGCAAATCGCCAGACCTATCCCCATGCCGCCGCGCTTCGTCGTGAAAAAGGCATCGAACAGCCGGGATGCATGCTCCGGGGCAATCCCGGTGCCTGCGTCGCGCACGGAGACGATCACGAATCCGCCGGCGTCCAGACGCGATTCGATCAGAAGCTCGCGCGGGCTGTCGGCGATGTCGGCCATAGCCTGGATACCGTTTAGGATTAGGTTGAGGAAAACCTGCTGAAGCTGAATCCGATCGCCAAGCAGTGGCGGCAGACCGGGGGCAAGCCGCAGTCGCAGCGAGACGCCATGATTGGACACCTCCTGACGAACGATAGGCGCCACGTCGTTCACTTCAAGCCGTGTCTGCTGCGGTGCGGATGCAGTCGCGAGGGTGCGAATGCGCTGGACGATTTCACTCGCGCG
Organism: Paraburkholderia sp. BR10923; assembly: GCF_040948765.1. NCBI lineage: Bacteria > Pseudomonadati > Pseudomonadota > Betaproteobacteria > Burkholderiales > Burkholderiaceae > Paraburkholderia > Paraburkholderia sp. BR10923. The sequence goes on from NZ_JBFPKO010000020.1 coordinate 137,444, forward strand.
CCGCCCATCGTCGATCATGCTCTGCACACAGGCCGCTGCCTTCTCGAATTGCGGTTCCTCGCGCTTGAGCCAACGGAGGCACGCCTCCCCATTCGTGACGATCGCGCCGAGCGGCTGGTTTACCTCATGGACAAAGCACGCAAATAGTTGGCTGGGTGGTTCAGGATGATTGCCATCTTCCATATCGTACAAGCCCTCCTTGGCTGACGGATGACGAGGTGTCGAGAAGCAGAGCAAGCAGACTGGTAGCTGCGCAGGAGAGCGAACGCGCGGTGAATCGTCACTGCGCGTTCGTCATCTTCAACTCGAAACAGACTGCAGAAGCAGGGCGAGCAGCGGCGAAACGGCCACGTTGAGCAGCCCGCTGAAAATCATCACCAATCCGGCGACCGATCCTTCCTCTCGTCCAATCTGATACGCCTTCGCGGTTCCCGCTCCGTGCGCGCCCATGCCGAGGAACGCGCCGCGCGCGAGACTCGAGCGCACCGGGAGCCACGAGACCATCGCGTCTCCAACGATCGCTCCGACGACGCCCGTCGCCACCACGAAGAGCGCCGTAAGGCTCGGAATGCCGCCGATCTCATTCGATACGGCCATCGCGAAAGGCATCGTGAGCGATCGCGGCAAGAGGCTCAGGCGCAAGGACGGATCGAGCTGAAACAACGCCGCGAGTCCGTATGACGTCGCCATTGCAGTGATCGATCCGGCGATAGCGCCGATAAGGAGGATCGGCCAGTAAGCGCGGATGATGGACCGCTTCTCATAGATCGGCGCCGCGAACGCGACGGTGGTCGGACCGAGCAGCGTCACGAGCCAGCCCGTTCCGCCGATATAGTGCCGATATGTTTCATGAAGGCGCACGATCAACGTGATGAGCAACAGTGGTGTGACTGCAATGGGCACAACCCAGATGCGCGGTCGGCGTCGGTAGATCTGCTTCGCGATCCAGTAAAGACCGATCGTTGCGATCGACCACACGAATACCGCCGGCGCGCGCTCAAGGACGGACATGACGCGTCCTCCAGTGATAGAACAGCTCGACGGTCAACGCCGTGACCGTCATGACCGCAAGCGTGCTGAGAACGACGATCAGCAACAGTTCCGCGCCCAGGCGTCCGATAAGCTCCGGATGATCGAGTACAGAGACGACGGCCGGCACGAAGAAAAGCATCATTTCGCCCACGAACCATTCCGCACCACGACGCAATGCGAACAGGCTGATGCGCCGCGTCGCCAACAGGAGCAGAGCGAACGCCATTCCCACGATCCCGGCTGGCACAGGGAGCGCTAGCAAGTGCACGACACCAGTCGCCGTCCACCATGTAGCGGAAATCAGCGCAATCTGCATGAGCCGGCTCTGGCGTAGACCGCGCCTCGCCGCCAACTCGATTGTTCGGGCGCCGATTACCGGCGCCGGCTTGGGAATCGTGGACATGACGGATCACCCCTGCTGATTGCTGCCTTTCATCGCCGCCACGACTTCGGCGGTGGCGAGAATCTCGTGCGCGTAAGTGGGCCCGTCGATATTCATCGCGGCATGAAGCGCTTCATGCGAGCGCGCGGAAGTCGCATCGCGCACCAGCGTGACGTGATAGCCCAGTTCCATCCCGATCCGGGCGGTCGCTTCGAGGCACGTGTTCGCGAGCAAGCCGATCAGGATGATCCTCTCCTTGCCGTGACGCTTGAGTTGATGATCGAGGTCCGTGTTCGGAAAGCCGCTCGACGCCCAGTGCTCCGTCGCGACGATGTCGCCAGGCTGAACCTGAAAGTCGTCATGAAACGTTCCGCCCCACGTGCCCTTGGCAAAGGCCTGCCGCTCGGACGCGCCCAGCTGATAAGGCGATGGGTATTTCCAGTTGAGGTAATCGCCCGGCTCCCATCGATGATGCGGAACGTGATAGATCGCGATCCCTGCTTCACGCGCAGTCCGCACGATGGAGCGAAGGTTCTCGTGCATGTTGTTTTCGCGTGCGATGTCCTTGACCCAGGGGAAAAGCTTGCCTCCCTCGCTCAGGAAATCGTTGTACAGATCCACGCACAGCACGGCGGTGATACCAGGTTCGTAAGTGGCCATTGAATACTCCTTGTCGGATCGGGATGCACCACCGACCCTGCAGCGTTGCATCGCTCGCGCAAAATACATGTTATGCGTAATCTATTCTATGCGTGGCTCACGGGGTTTAGCAAGGTAGAAGATGATGTTTTCGGCTATCGGATCGTCTGGCCCGCATGTCGGAACGAGTGTATTAGAATAGAGGTTGCACAACATCTAACGCCGTCAGGCGTCCAACTGGTTTTTCCAGATTTTCGCGGTAACAGGAGGTGTTTCGATGGGACGTTCAAACCGGGAGCAGGCGGAACAAAACCGGCAGCGAATCGTAGATCAGGCAGATGCAGCGGTGCGCGGCGGTGGCGTGGCCGCTATCAGCATCGCCGAGATCATGGCCGGCGTAGGAATGACGCAAGGCGGGTTCTACAACCACTTCGAATCGAAGGACGCCTTGATTGCCGAGGCCTGCTCGTCTGGCTTTGCGCGCTCTGTGCAGAACTGGAAAGCAAAGGCGATGTCAGCGAGGCAACCGGTTGCAGGCGCACTAAAACGCCTCATTTCGTATTACTTCACTAGGAAGCCGGTCGAGCAGGGTTGCCCGATGGTGGCGCTCGGACAGGATGCCGCGCCCCATCACGCAAGCGCGGCTTTAAACAAGGCGTACCGGCAAGGTGTCGAGGAACTGTTCTCCACCTTCGTGGAGATCGCACGGGCAGACCCGGCGTGTCCGCTCTCGGAGAAAGAGCTGGTTTTCGGATTTGCTGCGATGGTCGGCGCGAACATGCTTTCGCGGGCGACGGGAGACAAGAAGTGGTCTGCCGGAGTCGAGCAGGGGATCTTCGAGGCGCGGACGCGCTAGCTGATGACGGAGCGTCCTCAGCGTGCGGCGATGGTCCGCCGCCCGCGAGTCACACAGGCACGGCTTTCCGTTTCGGCCGTTTGACTGCCTTCTTCGCGGCGGCCTGCTCCGCTTCCTCCCATGGCACGAATGAGTGGATTGGTTCGGCGAATGACCGCTGTGCTTCCAAAACGCGACGCCGAGTCACTTGGGATTGAACGGCTCCAACGGGTCGACTACAGCCGACCGCATCGGGCGGCAGTCGGGCCAACAAGCGTCATTCGCTCGCGCTTTTGCCCGGACGTTCGGGCGTCGGCTCTGCCCTCTAACCGGCCATCCGATTCTCCATGAGCCTTAACCTGGTCACCCGCGTCTTCAGTCGCCAGGGCAAGCTCCTGCACAGTCAACCGTTTGGCCACTCACTTGATCTTCACGACGACCTTGCCCTTCGCGCGTCCCTGAGCCAAGTATTCAAGCGCTTCCTTCGCTTGCTCGAACGAAAAAACCCTGTCGATCACCGGACGAATGTGTTCCGACTCGAGAAGTCCTCCAATTTCGGCGAGTTGGGCGCCGTCGGGACGGACGAATAGAAATGAGTAGGTGACGTCCCGTTTTCTTGCAAGGCGCATGATTTTTCGGCTCATCAAGCCGAACACGAACGTTAGAAAGAAATTCAGGCGTCGTGCGCGTGCGAACGCTGCGTCCAACGGACCGATGAGCGAGACAACCTTGCTCCCTGGTTTGAGAATGCCGATGGCTTTCTCGATCGCATCGCCTCGCAGTGTACCGAGCACCACGTCGTAGCCCCGCAGCACTTTTTCGAAGTTCTCCTTCTTATAATCAACCACCTCGTCTGCGCCCAGCGTGGTGACCAGTGGGACATTACCCGTGCTGGTGGTCGTTCCTACCTTGGCACCGAGGTACTTTGCTAGCTGGATCGCGAAGGTACCGATACCGCCCGACCCCGCAGGTATGAACACCTTCTGGCCAGATCGAACATTGGCACGCTCCTTCAATGCTTGCCACGAGGTGAGGCCAACCATCGGAACGGAAGCGGCCTGCACAAAGTCGAGCTTGGCCGGCTTCGGTGCGGCAACGCTTTCCGGCACCGCCGCGAATTCGGCTATCGACCCTCTGCCAAGATCGAAGAGACTGGCAAAAACGGCATCGCCCGCCTTGAAACGCGTCACGCGACTGCCAACCTCAACCACCACGCCGGCAATATCGCTGCCTAGCGTGGCTGGTAATTCGAACTTCAGGACGGGCTTGAACGTGCCCGCCGGAATCATGTTGTCGATTGGGTTCAATCCGGCCGCGTGGACCTGCACCAGCAACTCATCCGCCTTTAACGTGGGGCGTGGAACGTCGGCGAACTCGATCTCAGGTGATCTGCCATAGCGTTTGAATGTGAGTGCTTGCATGTTGCTTTAACCAAGGTAGGGTGCTGCCAGGAACGCCAGCGCCTTCGACACGAAGTCAGCGTGATATTGAAAGATGCCGCCGTGCCCAGCGTCTTCGTAGATGACCAACTGCGCATGGGGAATGCGGCGAGCCATGTCGAGACTCAGTGAGGTGGGCACCATGATGTCGTTGTCGCCATTGGCGATCAGGACTGGCATGCGCAGGCCGGCGAGCTCCTGCGGCACCTGCTGGCCCCAAGCCTTGATCGCCTTGAGCTGGCGCGAGAACGCGCGAGGTGTCGGTCCCCTGTCGCGATCGGCGCGGCGCTCCTTCAGTCTTTTCAGGAAGGCGCTTGCTGCCTTCCGGCCGATGGCCGTAGCGGTGAAGAAGAGATAGGTCTTGGGGTCGCGTAGCGTCAGGAGGCCCTTGAGTATCAGCGGCCACGACACCGCACCGACACGATCGATGCCCTGACCGCCCGCGGGCCCCGTGCCGGTAAGGATGAGCTTGCGCACAAGGGCAGGCGCCTTCAGGGCCACGTCCTGCGCCACGAAACCGCCAAGCGAAAAGCCGAGCAGATTTACCTGATCGAAACCCATCGCGCGGATCACCGAGATAGTGTCGCGCGCCATCTCGTCGACGGTCACCGGCGCGGTGCCGCCGGACAAACCGATTCCGCGATAGTCGATGGCAAGAATGTGATGCTCACGAGCCAGGCCATCTACGATGCGCGGGTCGAAGTTGTCCAGCACGGCGCCCCAGTGGTTGAGCAGGACTAGCGGGGTACCGCCATGCTGTCCCAGTTCCCGATAAGCGAACGTGGTTCCGCCCGCCTCTACGAGCTTGGTCTGAGCGTGGGCATAAGACGCCTGCAGCGCTTTGAAGTTCATGGTCGATTCTCGTCGGGGGTGCCGCCCCGGTCATTGTGGCGGTCAGGCTTCGGGCCGATAGCGTTCGGCCGCCTGGGCTTGTCGAATGTCCGATATGAGCCCTTGACGCGCGCCATCCAGGGCCTCCCAGCGCCCGGCCACGTGCAGCGGCGGGATAGTCACTAGTTCGCGGCGATCGAAGCCGACCAGTGCCGCATCAACCAGTTCGCCGACTTCCATCACCTCGGGAAGCGTATTGACGTCGATGCCGGCGCGTCGCCAGATCTCCGTGCGGGTCGCCGCCGGAAGCACCGCCTGTACGTAGACGCCGTCAGGCGACAACTCCAGGTTCAGTCCCTGCGACAGGAACAGCACGAACGCCTTGGTGGCGCCGTAGATCGACATGCCGAATTCGGGCGCGAAACCCACCACCGAGCCAATGTTGACGATCGCGCCAGTACCAGACTGCACAAAGCGCGGAGCGACCGCGGCTGCGAGCCGCGTCAGCGCCGTGGCGTTGAGCGCGATCAGACGCTCGATGCCCTCGGCCGTCTGCTGGACGAAGCCGCCTGACTGGGCCATCCCGGCGTTGTTGATCAGGATACCTATGCGAGTGTCGTCACGCAGGCGAGTCTCGACCGTAGCCAGGTCAGCGGGCTGGGTGAGATCGGCCTGCAGCACCTGGACGGCCACGCCGCTTTCTTCACGCAGGCGCGCGGCCAGCGCATCGAGGCGCGCCTTTTCGCGTGCAACCAGCACGAGGTCGTGGCCGCGGCCGGCGAAGCGCTCGGCGTAGATCGCGCCGATGCCAGAGGAGGCGCCGGTGACGAGCACCGTCGGAAGCGTGGTCATGGTTTGTTTCCTTTGTAAAAGAGGTTCGACACGGACGCTGGCAGCGCGCGTCAAGCGGTGATTGAGGGGTAGTCGGTATAGCCCGCAGCGCCGCCACCATAAAGCGTGGCGAAGTCCGGCTGCGCGCGCTGCGCGCCGGTCTTCAGGCGTTCGACCAGATCGGGGTTGCTGATAAAGGCGCGGCCGAAGGCGAACAGGTCTGCCTTGCCCTCGTTGAGTCTGGAGGTGGCGAGTTCGAGGTCATAGCCGTTATTGGCCAGATAGGTTTGCCTGAACCGGCGGCGCATCGCGTCATAGTCGAACGGTGCGACATCACGCTGGCCGCCGGTCGCACCCTCGACCACGTGCAGATAGACGATGCCCAGCGCGCTGAGCTGCCCGGCGATGTAGTCGTACTGCGGCTGAGGATCGCTGCAGGAAATGCCGTTTGCCGGCGACACGGGCGAGATGCGCACCCCGGTGCGGTCGGCGCCGATTTCTTGCATCACGGCGGCGACGACTTCCAGCAACAGGCGCGCGCGATTCTCGATCGAGCCGCCGTAGGCGTCAGTGCGCTGGTTGGCTCCGTCCTTGATGAACTGCTCCAGCAGATAACCGTTGGCGCCGTGGATCTCCACGCCGTCGAAGCCGGCTGCAATGGCGTTCGCCGCGGCCTGGCGGAAGTCGTTCACGATGCCCGGCAGTTCGGCGAGTTCCAGAGCGCGCGGTTCGGAGACGTCGGCAAATCCGTTGTTCACGAAGGTCTTGGTCGCTGCACGAATGGCTGACGGTGCGACTGGCGCGGCGCCGCCCGGCTGCAGATCGATGTGCGCAACGCGGCCGACGTGCCAGAGTTGCGCGAAGATGCGCCCGCCCCTCGCATGCACAGCCTCGGTGACCGTGCGCCAACCGGCGATCTGCTCGGGGGTGTACAAGCCGGGGGTGTCCTGATAGCCCTGCGCCTGCGCCGACACCTGAGTGGCCTCTGTGATGATCAGGCCGGCCGAGGCGCGCTGCGCGTAATAGGTCGCAGCCAGCTCGCTGGGCACCAGCCCCACGCCGGCGCGGTTGCGGGTCAGCGGCGCCATGACAAGGCGATTGGCGAGGGTAAGACGGCCCAGGGTGTAGGGCTCGAAAAGCGTCTTGTCGGTCATGTTTGCGTCAGGTTCGAGGTTGGGAACAGGACCAATGATGACGATCATAATCAAAACTGTCAAGGTTTTGATGACGATCGACATCAATGTATAATGAAGCCTTCACACATGAACCCATCGTGGCCAGACCATGAAGATCACCAAGGCACAGGCACAGGCCAACCGTGAGCACGTTGTCGAGACGGCGTCGCAGCTGTTTCGGGAGCGCGGCTACGATGGGGTCGGCATTGCCGATCTGATGGCCGCCGCCGGCTTTACCCACGGCGGCTTTTACAAGCAGTTCGGCTCCAAGGCAGATCTGATGGCGGAATCGGCGGCGTGCGGAATCGCGCAGACCGTGGCGCTGAGCGTGGGTGTGGACGCGCCTGAGTTTGTGCGGTACTACCTTTCTCGCGAGCACCGGGACACCCGCGCGACCGGTTGCACGATGGCCGCACTGGGCGGGGATGCCGCGCGTCAGCCGGAAGCAGTTCGCGCCACCTTCGCGGCCGGCATTGAGAGCCTGCTGACGGTGCTGAATCCCGAGAGTAGTGCGTTGAACGGTGAGGACACACGCCTGGCGAGAGCCAGGTCCCTCGACATACTGGCGCACGCGGTCGGTGCCATTGTCATGTCGCGCGCCTGCCCGGACGATTCGCCGCTGGCCGACGAAATTCTTGCGGTTTGCCGCGACCAGATTCTGGCGTCAATGGGCCCGTCGTCGACCGCAGGCGAACCTACGCCCAATCACGGCAGCGGCACGTCGGCAAGGCCCGAATAACTCCGTTACCGGCGGCGAACCGGATGTCGGGAAGGCCTGCGAAACAACGCACAGCAGGTGGGAGCACAAGATCGCGAGCAGCGGCGATCCATGTCAACGGGATCAGAAAACTGGCGAACGGGTTGCCGACGCCGCCGCCGAACCTGTCCGTCAGCAAGCGGGCCCAGTTGATCACCGAAGCACTGGCACTGGACGTCGCGACAGACACGATCGCCCGAACGGCCGTTGTACCTTGGAAGCCGTCGGCATTGAAGTCGACGATGCCCTCGATATGGCAGAACAGACCAAGGTCTGACCGCAACATGGCCGGCGAGCGGACGCTTGCCTGGGCCACAAGCTGCCGCTCGGGCAATGCACAAAGCCAACATTCCAATGGCCGGTTGTATTCGGAATCCGCCAGCTGCGCGAGCTATCAGGACAGAGATCGTTGATTGTTCGGACGGGTGAAATAAAAGGGACGCAAGGCGTCCCTTTTTGCTTTGGTGCGCTTCCTTGTCCCATGCTATGTCGTCCAGCAAAGATCCCAGGATACTTCCAGCCTCCAGGATGTGGGTCCATCGCAGTGTCGTCTTCCGATACCGGTCGCGCGACCGCTGGTCTATGGCAGCAGATGCCTTGCTACTTGGAATTGCCATGACCGGCCAGGAGGACAGGCAGGTTAAGCTGCTCAGTGATTTTGAACTGCTTGAACGCCAGCCGATCGCGACGTCATGGCCTAAATCCCCGATCCACTCCGCTACTCCCCGTTGAGAAGTTTCGTTGCGCACCCCAATGACCACTTCCCGCAGCATTAGATCCTTGCCAAAGTCGACGTAGTAATGGCCATCAGTGTCCTGATCTCGCAGTTCTCCCATCACTCGGTATTCGTTCTCGTATCGCCAGGTTTCAAATTTCGTCAGGAGCATGGCCTTTACTCATGTCATGAGTAACACCGGCATTGGGCGCCGAGAGATCGATGTCAAAGTCGAGGCGGTTCGGCTCATAGCTAACCCGCATAGCCAGACTGTCAGGAACGTCGAACCCGAGACAGACGCCGTAGTGTTTCGCGCCATAGTGCGCCCATATAACCGGATTCTGCCAATCAGTCGAAAAGCAGATCACTCCCCGTTGCTTTAACAGATGGTCGCGCAATACCTCGGCGACCCTTCGATGCGCGCGGCTCGGTAGAACGTGAGGTAACAACTCGAAAGGATCCTTGAGTTCCTCAAAAAGCGAGATTTTCAACCTGCGTTCGGCGATACTCTTCTTCGCCCGCTTTTCAGCCGTCAGGTAGTAAAGCCGCATAGTTGTTCCGAGCGTAGCAAGTCCGTGGATTGTAGCGTGTCAACGATGAACTCTATTCAGATGAACCCCCAGCGGTACATCGCGATTCTCAGCGAATACGATGCGATTCTTGCTCACGCACGCGCGATGTCGGATCGTCTGGCGGGACGCTGCGTCAGCGAGAAACATCTGTCGTACGCTGAGACCATCTTTACGAAGCTGCTTTGCCATGCGTGCAGTCTGCAGAAGCTGGGGCCCATGCTTCAGCCCACATCGGGGCCAGAACTTTGGGATATCGGCGCTGCGTGTGTGCTCGCACGCACGTTGATCGAGGCATTTGACGCCTTGACTTACGTTAGCCTTCACCCCGTTCCCCCCGTCGAACGCGAATTACGGATTCTGGCCTGGGAGCTACATGATCTCACGGACCACTCGACAGCGAGAAGAATGCTTCGATCAATGCCGGTCACGCGGCACCTCTCCGCGGCCGGGCCATTTCCGACGGATTCTGCGCGCTCGGCCAGCGCCTTGCGCCACAGCGCGATTTGATGGCTTGAACCGCCTTTTTCGTCTGTCCCGTGGTGTCACAAATGGTCAAAGCGCCAGTACGCTGGATTTCTTCTCGCGCCGCGGATACCGGTCTGTCCGAAACGCAGCCGTTACGAACACACATGGGCGCTAGCAATCGGCGTACCGTCATACTACTGCAATCGACGAGCGTGACCTGGTCCATGTTGACTGAATCCCTGGCAATCCCGACTGTTATCGTTAATGGGACGCCGATCGAAGTAGACAAATATCTGATGGCAGCGCTCTGGACCGCCGACGGTGCGCATGCTTCGGTAATGGACGTCGCCCAATGGCGAGAGCGCCTTCGTGAGCGCGGTGATGATTTTGCCTCTCACGAAGCCGCCTGCTACTACTGGCTTTGCGAAAATCAGGCCGGTTGCCCGCCGTGGGCATACCCGAAGTAGAAAACGGCGTGTTCCACGCATCGCGCCGCGCAGCGATCCCTTGGCCCTCACGCTCACGGCGGACCCTCGCCGCCCGTCGCGCCATACACCTGCCCCGTCACATAGCTCGCGCGCGCCATCGCCAGCGCCACATAAACCGGCGCGATTTCCGCAGGCTGACCCGGACGTCCCATCGGTGTGTCGGCGCCGAACTTCTCGAGGTTCTTCATCGTCTGGCCGCCGCTGACCTGCAGCGGCGTCCAGAACGGACCGGGCGCCACCGCGTTCACGCGGATGCCGCGCGAGATCATCTGCTTGGCCAGCGACTTCGTGAAGTTCGCGATCGCGGCCTTCGTCATCGCGTAGTCGAGCAGGTTCACCGACGGATTGTAGGCATTGACCGAACTCGTGTTGATGATCGCCGCACCTGGTGGCATATGCGGGATCGCAGCCTTCGTGATCCAGAACATGCCGTACAGATTGGTGCGTAAGGTCCAGTCGAAATCCTCGGTGCTGATGTCGAGAATCGAATCGTGGCTGTGCTGGCGTCCCGCATTGTTGACGAGGATGTCGAGGCCGCCCATGCCGTTCGCCGCGCGATCGACGGCCTGCTTGCAGAACGCTTCGTCGCGAAGGTCGCCGGGTATCGCGAGCGCTTTGCGACCCGCGCCGCGAATCAGTGCCACTACCTCGCGCGCGTCCGGCTCCTCGGCGGGCAGATAGATGATGGATACGTCTGCGCCTTCGCGTGCGAACGCGATCGCCGCCGCGCGGCCGATGCCCGAATCGCCGCCGGTGATCAACGCCTTGCGGCCCGCCAGCAGTCCGCTGCCGCGATAGCTGGACTCGCCATGATCGGGACGCGGCGTCATGCGGCTCGCAAGGCCGGGCCACGGCTGCTGCTGATCCTGAAACGGCGGGTGCGGATACAGATCGCGCGGATCATTTAGCGCCGCGTTCGCGTCGGGAACGGCAGGCGCTGCGGGTGCTGCGGGTGCGTCAGCGGCTTGGCTACCCGGCGCGCCGGGATCGGCTGCGAGCGCGTTTCCGGCGAAGACCGCGGCCAGACCGGCCGCGGCGCTTTGCACGACCTTGCGGCGCCCGTGGGACACCTGGTCTGCGGGCGTGTTGTTTTGCGCTAACGACTCGCGGCCAGGAGCGCTCGTCGATCGATCGTTGGACATGGGCTTCTCCTTCTTCGATGTGCCGACGATCGAGCAAGCCTTATGCCCTTCCATGTCTTTCATTTCCTACGCGCGCGTAAGCGGTCGTCACGCGCCGCCTCCCGCGCTGGTCTTTTCACTCGACCTTCGTTTGCGCAATCGACGATCACACCCACCGAGCGATCGTCGAGAAGCGCCACGTACCTTGCAACCGAATCGGCCACCGCCCGCTTCGCATCGCGCTCGATCTCCGCATTCGCGAAACTGCCGTATACGGCGTCGTACGCTTCGCCGTCGAGCGCTTGTTCGATCGCGTGCACGCAGTTCGCCGACAAGGGCAAATAGTTTGGATAACTGTACATAAAAGAAACGTGCGAGCGTCCCGGCGTGACCTGCAGCACATCGCCCGATAGCAGCACACCCGCGCCGTTCGACCAGTGCATCACGGTTGCACCCGGGAAATGTCCGCCAACCCGCAACAGCGTCGCCTCGTCATTCAATGCGATGCGCTCGCCGGACCAGTACAGCAACGCGGGATCGTCGCGCATCACCCATTGCCTGTCGGCGTCATGCAGCCAGACACGACAGCCGAAGGCTCGTGCCCATTCGACCATCGTCGCGTAGTAATGCGGATGCGAGATCGCCACTGCGCTGAGACCGCCCAACGCATCGACGATGTCGACCGTGGCATCGTCGAGCAGCGTAACGCAGTCCCATAGCACGTTGCCGGCAGCGGTGGTGGCCAGCAGCGCACGCTGTCCGATCGCGAATGGCGGTTGCGTGCGAACCTCGTACAGGCCAGCGCGTAGCCGCTTGAAAGCGTTTGCGTGCTTGACGCGCAGGCTCGCGAGATCGGTCCAGGTCTGGCCTTCGCGCGGCACGAACTGACGAACGTCGCAACAGATCGCACATTGTCGCGGCGGTGTGCTCGACGGTGGATACTGCGTGCCGCAGGTCGGGCAGACGGGGCTCTGCGCGCCGTCAACCTGGTTGCGTGGATTCCGTTTTACGTTATGCATGACACTGTCTGTGGGCGGCGTGGACTTCGGGCGCGGCGCTTGACTTGCAGCGGCTGGCACCGAAGCAACACACCTTAGAACCCATTTCTGGCATGACACGAATAGGTCGCCGCAATGCCCATACCCAAACAACCAACCGCTTTTCTGGAATGGCCCGTGCTGCGATTGAAACTACAGTTCAACCTCGACGAGGAGCAAACCATGACCTCAGTAGCACAAGTAATGACCCGCGACGTCGCCACGATCGGCGCAGCGCAAAGTATTCAGCAAGCGGCGAAATTGATGGACGAACTGAACGTCGGCTCCTTGCCGGTTTGCGATGGCGCCAACCTCCTCGGTATGGTGACGGATCGCGATATCGTCGTGCGCGCGATCGCTGCAGGAATGTCGTCCGACGCGCCGATCGAGGACATTGTGAGCGGCCCGGTCAACTGGTGCTTCGAAGACGAGGACCTCGACGTAGCCCAAAAGAAAATGGCGGATGCGCAGATTCGCCGGCTACCCGTGGTGGATCGGGAAAAGCATCTCGTCGGCATCATCGCGCTCGGGGACCTCGCAACGACTGCGGACGGCGGCACTTCTTCGACGCTTTCCGCCGTATCCACGCCTTCGACGCCCGACCGCTGACGCGTCATTTGTCGCCCCGGCAAGTTGCGCGGTACTCACGACTGTCCTGAGTGCCACATGTGTTTGCAAGATGGGCCACGCACGATTCACCCGGCCCTTTGTAAATTCGGGAATCGCAGAGTGCACATAGCAGACGATAAAGACAGAGGAGAGCCAACATGAAATCGAAGCTGCTGGAGACCGACGCCCAGGGTGGCCGCACCTACGTGGTCGTCTTCGATACGGGGGAGGAAGCCGTCGGCGGCCTCAAAGCTTTCGCTGGCGACAATGGGATCGAAGGCGCCCGGGTCAGTGCGATAGGCGCGCTGCAGTGCGGCGTCGTCGCATGGCTCAACTGGGAAACAAAGACCTATGAGCCGATCTCCGTGGACGAGCAGTGCGAGGTGATCTCCATCCTGGGCGATGTCGCCAAGGGAGACGATGGCCGGCCATCGCTGCATCTGCACGGACTCCTTGGACTAAAAGGCGGCCGCACCGTCGGCGGCCACATTCAAGAACTGCACGTGCGTCCGACGCTCGATGTCATGCTGGTCGAGGCACCAGCCCACCTGCGTCGAACGTCCCACAGCGAGCTCGGCGGGATCGCCTTGATCGCGCTGGATACAGGTTGATCGCTATGGCACGAATAGAATCGCCATAGGGGCCGTCGAAGGGGTGTCTACGACCGCGATGTTTTAGTGCGAAGGAGACGGAGGGAGGAAGCGGCGAGCAACATTCGCCGCTTCTTTATTGCAAATTGCCCCAGCGGGCGACCGCCGGCTCGGCCGTCGCCCACTTCCAGCCCTTGTCCTGCTGGCACGCGCTCGCCGCAAACCACCTCTCGGGCGCGTTCGGGCCGTCGCCGTCCTGCACCGAGAACACGAAGTCTTTGCACAGCGCGAGCGCCGAATTGACCGCGCGCGTCACGCGCACCTGGCCGTGACCGTTTTCGATCGGCAACGTGTGCTTGACCGACCACGGTTTCGTTTCGCCGACCGCCATCGTCCCAACCAGCGCGATCGTTGAAGCATGCGAGTGTCGCTGATCGGGCCCTGAAGGGACATTCAATCATCGATAGTGAAAGGCCGATCGACTACCAGGAGCAGACGAAGGCGGCCACGCCAGAGTTGCGTCGTCGCCGGTACGGCAACGTACCGGCCAACGTGATCGCAGCGAAACCGCACACGGCGATCACGTCACCCGGCAATCAATGCGCGGCCGTTATTGCTGGTCGCCTGTCGGTACAAAGACCATGCCGTGCGGATTGGCCAAATTGGTGACCAGCGGTAGAAGCGCTCCGCTCCGCAGATCGAGTTGGCCAACATAAGCCGGCACTGCCGGCGTGCTACCCGTAGCGGCCACTCCCGTCGAGGCGGAGAAAGCTGCGTCACGCTGCCAGACATTGGCGCTGATCTTGTACACCATGTTGGCTTTCGTATCGGACACCAGCAGGTAGCCCCGTCGCGCAGTGGCGAATACCGTGTCGTCAACCTGCACGTTGCCGAGAAGTGGCAGATATTGCACGCGCGGTTCATCGCCCGACGTGCGTAATAGGACAAGCTGGCCATCTCCTTGATCATCGAGCAGTACATCGCCCGACGGCGTTAGCGTCATTGAATCCGGATCGGTCAGGTTGAGGGTCGCCACCGTGCCAAACGGAATGTTCCTGGCGTCGAGCGAGCCGCTCATAACCGGCGTGACGTCGATCCTGCAGCTGTTTGCGTCAAGGTGCACAACGCGAACAATCGCGGGCCCCGTATTCTTGCCACTCGCGTTAAGGGTGGGATTGGAAGCACTGAAGTAGGCCTGGCCGTCCTTGAACACGATGTCGTCATAGCCGCCACCGTGCAGCGTTTTGGCGAAGGAATACGGCTTGGAGGCCTGGCCGGTCGCGGGATTGATGATGACGAGGTTCGGATTCGCATCCTCGTTCTGCATCGCCCAGATCTCGCGCGTGTACGGATTGACCTTCAGGCCATCGTTGTGTCCCGCGACTTGATACGTTTTCACGACGCTGCCGTCCAGCGTGTATTCGACAATCACGCTCATTGCGCCATTCGAGCCATCCGGTGCGCCGTTGTTTGCATAGCCGACCCAAACGTGATCATCAAGCACGGCCAGTGAGTCAGGTGCGCTCATCAGCCCGCCTGAACCCGTCGCGAACACGGCCATGCTAAAACCCGGAGTGACGAGCGGCTTCGCCGAGGTCTGCGCGTCGGCGGCACCAGCCGCGAAGCAGAATGCGGTGAACACTAGCGCGGTGCGGCCGAAAATGCGGCTTGTTGCGTAAAGGGGGTGAATGCTTCGCATGCTCATCTCCTGAGGCAGCTATGCAGTCGGGAAAGTCGGGGCACCGTCGTTTCCGAGGCGGCCGGTAACAAACCGAAATAGATGGAAACATGGGCGCGTGACTTAAGCGTGACGGCGCATGAGACGCCGGTTGATATGGCATCCGTTTCGACTTTCTTTCCGCGAGCGTAGGGCGAGTTGCCGTGATGGTTAGCGGCGGCGTGACAACGACAACAGTCAATCATGCAGTCGCTGATGGGAGCCGGCTCTGGAATCGATCCATCCTGCCGTCAAGCGCGTGGCGAGTGCAATCAGCGACATCGTTTGGCTCATTCGCCACCATGAACGGACATTGGCCGATCAGACGCGGCCGACCGGTCATGGCCGGCTGCCGCCCGACGGGATCGGCCGAAACCGACCGACAAGAGACCCTCAGTTTCCCTAATAGCCGTCACTCACCTTTACAGTGCGGTCCTGTGTAATCAACTCGGGTCCTGCGCCTTGATTCATGCGGCGTGACGTGAACGCTGCATCATGTTGATTTCATCATAGGCGGCGTAGCCGTCGCAACTGGATTGGCAGACAACGGACCATCAAATGCAATGCCAGCGGAACTAGCACACCGTCGTCCACAATCCCGACGAATGGAACAGCAACATTGAAAGGATCGACCGCGTACAGAGCCACCAGAGCGGTCGCGGGCATCAGCCATCTTGGACGGTCGGGTTGCCGCAGCGCATATAAGAGCACGCGCAAATCGTCCCTGACCACCTTCCATAAAAATGCGATTTTTTTCATTCCGACAGCTCCGCGCCCTTCATTTCCTTAGACGGCCGTTTCTCACAGATCACATCCTACTCCTGGATACTTGGTCGGTGATGGCCGATACAAGTCAACCAAATTCGGCCCCTTTTCTTTTGATTGTTGGCGAGCTGCCGGCGCTCAGAAGCCAGGAACGTGGAAACCGCGACATAAGCGAGACTGAAATCAGCAGTGGAAGCACCGAGGTTCGCCGGATCGACGTGCGGTTCGATTTCGATGCCTGGATAATCTCACCTTCCACTTCGTTCGGGGGGTGAGGGACGTCGAGCGGGGTACTGATCGTTCAGTTCGCGACAATGAATCACTGATCGGAGCGGACCCGACCTGCAAGATCTGGCGTCGTGAGGTTGAGTTCGCTGTCCCGGATCAACGCTGTTTGCCTGAGGCCAGTCAGTGACGTTGTTCCAGCCTCACAAAGAGGCCTTCCGGGAACATCGTGAACTCAAATATCTCGTCCACAGCGGCGGTTCGGTCAGTTGCCTGGGATATGTTGAAATTGCGGCACATCATTGCGAGCGCCGATTTAACTTCCATCAGGGCGAGCTTGCGACCCGGACACAACCGGGGTCCTGAGCCGAATGGAACGAAACCTACCTGATGGCTGCTCGTCGCACCGGACGCGCCGAGCCAACGGTCAGGGTCAAATGTTCGCATTGGGGAAACGCTACCTGGTTGCAGCGCGGGCTGTCGCGTCAAGAGCGTCAGCACCGTACCCTTGGGAATTGCGATGCCATTTAACTGGACATCGAAATTCGGCTCGAAACTGGTAACCGGGGAAACCGGCTTCAGACGCATGGTCTCTTTGGTTACCGCGTCAAGATACACGAGATCATCAAGTGCATCCGCGTCTTCGAGTATTGCGCCCTCCCCGATGACAGAATCGACCTCAGCTTGCATTTTGTTCTGGACTTCGGGGTGAGTGCACATGTGATACGCGATCCAGGCGATCGTATTGGCGGTCGTGTCCTCGCCGGCCAGCAGTATCGTGAAAACATTTGCCATCACTTCTTCGTCCGTTAGCGGTGCCTCTCCTTCCTCTTGCGCCGTGAGCAACGCCTCAAGGAGGTTCGAAGGAAGCGCGTCAGTGATCGCGTCTTGCATCAATCGGGCGCGATTGCGTGTGATGAGAACCTGTGTCAGAGCCCGCACGGCCACCAGAGCCCGGTCAAGTTGCCTGTCCGGTGCCAGTTTGAAGTAGTGCCAATAGGGGAACGGGGCAATTATCCGTCGCTGAATCATTGGAAACATCACTGCGAGGTGCTGCTGGATGATTTCGCCATCACTCTGGAGGGTGTCCATGTCATAGCCGAACGCAAGATTCGTCGCCACGTCCACTGTGTAGCGCATGAGCTCCTGGCGAATGTTTACGGATTGACGATTACGCGCGACTGTCTCCCATCGACTAAGTAGCCGCGAGGTCATCATGCGCATCGAGGGAAAGAATGCGCGAAGGTGGACCGGGTCAAGTGCCTTGACGACGAGTTGTCGCTGTCTCCTCCAGGTATCGCCCTCTGCCGAAAACACGCCATCAACACCAATTTCATGCGCGACGCGCTGGATTACGTCCCAGCGGCGATAGGTGCCCGGCCGGTCGTGGAGGACCTGATTGACGAGAACCGGATCTGCAATCGCAACGAATCTCCGACCCATTAGCGTGTAGGTGTACATGCTGCCGAACTCTCTACACCAGTTCTCGAGCAGCAAATGCAACTGGCGGGTCCTGAAGTCCAGAAGGTTGCCAAGGAGCGGAACACCCTTCGGTCCCGGAAGCTGCTTAACGCTACGAACCGGTGATGGGCGGGCGGCCTGCTCGACAGCAGCCGCGCAGGAGGATTGTTGCGCCTTCCATGCAAGCACTTCATTTCGATCAACCTTTATTTCCCCGTTTTCGATAATTGCTTCGAATCGCTTCAGATCTGAAGTGCTGATACCGCGCCTCTGTCCCGATGGACAGGCGAATTGCCAACCGTGCCCCCTGCAAGTAAGTACGTCGTCCTTTAATGCGCCCTCTGACAACAGGGTACCCTCGTGCGGACATCGGCCCTGGTAAATGCAGACGCCTTGGGCGTGCCTGATAACAACCAGATCAATTCCGTCGAGGTGAGCCGCCTGGACGTTTTCGTCCTCCAGGTCTTTCGTCCGTGCGACGACTACCGAATCTTCCGGGGCCGGCTTTACGATCTGAAGAGTTGAACTCATGTTCGCGCTCGTTCCCAATGAAGCGCCCTCATCACGGGCAGGAGGGCGCGAAAGACCGTTTGGCTTTGTCGCGGTCCCGCTCGGGAAGGGTCGAACCAGCTGCCAGAAAGGTGCGGGACCGCGACGCGGGAGGAGTATGGCAGCAACCGCGAGCGCCAGAAGTTCGGCGGACGGCCTTAACTGCATGAACCCCTGCACCGGCATCGCGTGTGAATCTTCGAGCGCACCAGGATGCGCTCTGTGACTGCATGATAGCTGTCCCATGCTACCAGCCAAGTGAACTTTCTAGTTTCACGCCGCCCTTCTAAAGCTGTCACCGACAGATCCTGGAACTCCGCCCACAGCCCCTTGTTGCGGCGCTTTGACGGAGTGTGGTGGCACCAGCGTGCGAAAGGGGACACCGCCATTTGATCAGCTTGTGCTCTGGCCACATATTTGCCCACCCGATTGCTCCCTTGTCGCCGGCCAGACGACGCTGAAAGTATCGGACGCAGTCCAACAACCGTTTCACGAGAGCTCACGCGCAATGCGGCGACACGTGGTGGATGCCTCGCGTATCGTGCTTCGGTCGCGCAGTGGAAGGCGGCACGGTTCGCCAAACGACCAAAGCCAGCGAAGCTGTCGACTAATGGACGGCTGCGCCAATATGTAACTGCGGATTCAACCGGTCGATGTAACACTATCGACCGCGTGAGCAGTGAGTCAGCGGACCGCCTGAAACAGAAACATTCACTATGAGCGTGACGAGTTCACCGGCGTAGCTTATTGCAGTTACGGGTCAATCCGGTTTGCTAACGTTTGGTCAATAGCATTAGCAATGATCTCCGTTAATTGATTACGACACGCCCATCCATATACTCCACGCACCTGCGAGAGGCCGAAGTGAGTTAAGCGTGAACGTGAGTGCCGCACGACGAGCACTCATGCCGCTCGCCGACGTTCACTACTGGAGGCAAGCGATTAACAACACCTTGAAGCACTTCGGCACATGCGGACTTTTTGCGCTGCCAGCGCTCTTCACTATGCATCCCGC
Organism: Paraburkholderia sp. BR10923; assembly: GCF_040948765.1. Classification (NCBI taxonomy): domain Bacteria; kingdom Pseudomonadati; phylum Pseudomonadota; class Betaproteobacteria; order Burkholderiales; family Burkholderiaceae; genus Paraburkholderia; species Paraburkholderia sp. BR10923. The sequence goes on from NZ_JBFPKO010000020.1 coordinate 156,694, forward strand.
GCTTGCCCAGAACAAGCTCGTCACGGATGCGAATGCAACATGGAACAAAGGCGACGCTCACGGGCTCGCCGCGCTATACGACGAAAAGGCGATCGTATCGCGGGGTAACGGCAAGATCGTTCAAGGGCGCGACGAAATAGAAAAGCTCTTCAAGAGCCACTTCGATGCCGGCGTTCACGATCACGCGATCGACGTGGTGCGCGCGAGCCAGGTCGGCAACGTGATGTACGAAACGGCCGACTGAACTGCGGTGCAGGAGAAGGATGGCAAGAAGCCGCAATACAAAGGCGTATTGCTAAAGGTGATGACGAGGAGCACGGACGGCAAGTGGCGCACGATCGCGCACACATGGAATGCGGAAGAGAACAAGTGAAGGGCATCTGGCACGTTCAGGAAGTAGACGAGGCATTCGAATGGCTGCTTTCTAAGCTACCTGAGCGGCAACTATTGGGCCGGCTACCGTCTGACATGCGCATGGCTAGTCTCAGCGTGCGGATTGCGGGTGCTACAGACGCGAGACATTAACAATATCCATCTTATCTATTTGCAACACTCGCAGGCCTCAACTATGGTGAATAACCGGAAGGCTTGGCTACCGGGCGGGTGACGTGTCCGATATTTCTAGCACTCTTACGCGATTCCGGGCTCGCGGCAATAGCAGGGAGACTCGGCTATGACGACACCGCTGCTCGGACAGATGATGGACGTGCCGCTGACGGTTTCCTCACTGCTGGCCCATGCGTCACGGCACTTCGGCACTACCGAGATCGTGTCAAAGCGCATCGAAGGCGACGTACATCGCTACACGTATCGCGACTGCGAAAAGCGCGCGAAGCAACTGGCGCAGGCGCTTATCGCGCTGGATGTGCAGCCGGGCGAACGGATCGGCACGCTGGCATGGAACGGTTACCGCCATCTGGAAGCCTATTACGGCACGACGGGCTTCGGGGCCGTGTGTCATACCATCAACCCCCGGCTCTTCCCCGAGCAGATCGCATGGATCATCAACGACGCCGATGACAGCTACGTGCTGTTCGATACGACGTTCTCGCAGCTGATTGAATACCTTGCGCCTCTCTGTCCCAAGGTGTGTAGGTGGATCGCGCTTGCCGATGACGCGCATCTGCCTGCGGTGCAGACGCCCATACCGCTCATCAGCTATGAGACGTTTCTCAAGCCGCACGACGGCGCATTCGACTGGCCGCTCCTCGACGAGCGCCAGGCATCGTACCTTTGTTACACCTCGGGCACGACGGGCAATCCAAAGGGCGCGCTGTATTCGCATCGCTCCACGGTGCTGCACGCGTACGCCGGTGCGCTGCCGGATGGGATGTGTCTATCGGCGCACGACTCGGCGTTGCCTGTCGTGCCGATGTTTCATGCGAACGCATGGGGCATTCCGCATGCCGCGCCGCTCACGGGCGCGAAACTCGTCCTTCCGGGCAAAGATCTCGACGGTAAATCCCTTTTCGAGCTGATGCAGGCGGAGCGCGTCACGTATTCCGCCGGCGTGCCAACCGTCTGGCTTGGCCTGCTCAACTACATGAAGGAAGCGGGCGTGCGGTTGTCGTCACTGCAACGCGCGGTGATCGGCGGGTCCGCGTGCCCGCCGGCGATGCTGCGCACCTTCGAGGAATACGGCGTCGAAGCCATTCACGGATGGGGCATGACCGAGATGTCACCGCTCGGCACGCTCGCAAAACTCAACTGGGAACAATCACAGCGGCCGCCGGAAGAGCAGCGCAGGCTGCGCGAAAAGCAGGGGCACGTGATCTACGGCGTGGACATGAAGATCGTCGGCGACGATGGGCGCGACCTGCCGTGGGACGGCATCGCGTTCGGCGAACTGCACACGCGCGGTCCGTGGGTGATCAAGCGGTATTTCCAGAAGGATGACTCGCCGCTCGTCGACGGCTGGTTTCCGACCGGCGACGTGGCCACGATCGACGGGGACGGTTTTATGCGGATCACCGACCGCAGCAAGGATGTGATCAAGTCGGGAGGCGAGTGGATCAGTTCGATCGAAATCGAGAACATCGCGATCGCGCATCCGGGCGTCGCAGAGGCAGCCTGCATCGCCTGCGCCCATCCGAAGTGGCTGCAGCGGCCGCTGCTCGTCGTCGTCAAACGCAAGGACGCGGAGGTCACGCGCGACGAACTGCTCGCGTTCTACGAGGGCAAGGTCGCGAAGTGGTGGATGCCCGATGACGTTATCTTCGTCACCGAATTGCCGCATACGGCCGTTGGAAAGCTGCACAAACTGAAGCTGCGCGAGCAGTTCAGCGACCACCTGCTGGCGTCGGCGCTCGAAGTTGAGCCCTGTCCCCTTGCCGACGAGCGCGCAATGGAAGGCGCCGGGTCAAAACCTGCGGCGGAATAATCGAAAAGGAGGCTGTCAAAGGGACCGCCACCGCACCGCCATTTGGTGCAGCCGGCCGTGGGTGACCCCAACCCGCCACAGACAGACAGCGACATGCACGGCGGCTATCAGCAGCAAACAAGACGCCAGCAAAGATTGAATGCTCAGTGCAGGCGCTCAGCCCGTCGTGAGAGCGACACACGACTCAGCCCTGCCAGACTCGTGGGCGCCCACGTCCGACGGACAATCTTGCAGCCGTCGGCTGTCGGAGGCGAGCTTCCGGCCGGCACAGAAGCAGGCGTACGCTACCATTTCCTCATCACCGCCGCACATTCGGCGCGGCCGTCGCCGCGTTTCATCGCATGTTTGCGCGAGCGGTCGAATATTCACTACATCGCATCTTTACCTGGCATTTTGCGCAGTCCGGACTAGCATCGAATATAGCCGCGATGTGCAGGTTCGACGGGCTTCGAATCTCGTTCAGATGCTTTTCTTCGCGGGCGCGGGACGAGAAGCAGAAACCGCGCGCAGGTAGAGGCACGTGGAAGTACGTGGAGGTAGCGATGTACATGAGATCACCTATGCTTCGCCTGCTGGGGGTCGCGACGACTGTCAGCGCAATGGTGATGTACAGCGACGCGCGCGCAACTGGCGATGCAGTGACCATCGCATTCATCACGGATTTTTCCGGACTGTATTCCGAAGGTGATGGGCAGGGCGGCCTCGAGGCAATTCGAATGGCCATTGCGGATTTCGGAGGCCAGGTCAACGGCAAGCCGATCAAGGTGCTCTATGCGGACCATCAGAACAAGGCCGATATAGCAGCATCGGTCGCGCGGGAATGGATCGACCGCGAGAGTGTCAATGTGATTATCGGCGGGACGAATTCTGCAACCGCGCTTTCCACCAATCAGATTGCCGGAGAAAAGAAGATTCCCTACATCAACGTAGGAGCCGGCGCAGATACGCTGACCAATGAGCAATGCACGCCTTATACGGTCCACTATGCGTACGACACGATGGCCCTTGCAAAGGGAACCGCTTCATCAGTGCTTAAAAGAGGCGGAAAAACATGGTATTTCCTAACCGCCGACTATGCGTTCGGCAAGGCGCTTGAGAAGAACGCCTCTGATGTCGTGAAGGCGAATGGCGGCCAAGTGCTGGGATCTGTTCATCATCCGCTCTCCGCGTCGGACTTTTCTTCGTTCCTTCTTCAGGCACAACAATCGAAAGCACAGGTCCTTGGACTCGCGAACGCTGGCGGCGACGCCGTCAATGCAATCAAGGCCGCGAACCAGTTCGGCGTAACGAAAACGATGACGCTGGCCGCGCTGCTTATCTTCATCAACGATATCAACAGTCTGGGTCTCGCGACGGCGCAACATCTCGTGCTGACGGATAGTTGGTATTGGAACAAGAATGCACAAACACGCAAGTGGTCGCAGCGCTATTTCGCGAAAATGAACAAGATGCCGTCGAGCCTGCAGGCCGCCGACTATTCCGCAACGATGACCTATCTGAAGGCAGTGCGGACTGTCGGCTCGACCGAACCAGCCGCGGTCATGTCGCAGCTAAAGAAACAAAAGATCGACGACGTGTATGCGCAAGGATATATCCGGGAAGATGGCAGCATGATTCACAATATGTATCTGATGGAGGTGAAGACGCCGGACGAATCGGAGCAGCCGTGGGACTACTGCAAGATCATCGAAACGATTCCTGGTGAACAGGCGTTCGGCAGCAAAGCTGAGTCTCGCTGCGCGTTATGGAAATGAAGCCGTTGGCTCGGGTCGGTCTCGTGCTCGGTAAGCCTTCGTCCGGCGAAACCTCTGCGCCAACCTTGCCGACCGGTTGCGCAATGGTCCCGTCCGCGTTCAGCGGCACGTGACCCGAGACAAATGCTTTTTTTCCTCTGACACGCACCCATTCAAATGGCAACGCATACGTACATTCGCCGGAATTTGTAGCGGCTGTGGTAGCGCCAATCCCATTTTCGCTAACTTCGCTTCGATTCTGCCCATATCTCTCTCCTCACCCATCGCTAAGTCAGCGATGCCGGTTTGCCGCTCAGTCGAGTTCGATCGGCCGCCCGTGGGGGGTGCGGCGCGCCGCTACGTCCCATGCGTTTTTCCGCTCTACCAGTGCATCGCGCGTCAGGCAGCCCTTCGCGGTCGCGATCTGTTCGAGCGCGGTCAGCCAATGAACATAGTAGGTGTCGCCGTGGTCCGGATCGCCTTGCGCCTGCGCGTCGCGGATAGCATCGGCGAGTTGAGCCGCCCATTCGGCCCAGGTGAACACGCCGCGCTCATGAAGCGAGAGCGCCATCGCAAAGGCCGCCGCCTCCCAGGGCGCGGAGAAGACGGGGCCGGCATCGTCGCGTGGCAAGCCGGGCAGTGCATCGAGTGACACCGGGGGCGCAGTCATGAAAGTCTTCCTCGATGAGCGAACGCGCATGTCGTTCAGCACCTGTCCAGATACGGCTCCCAGCAATCGGCGCAAACGGAAGCGGCCGTGGTATCCCGGCCCCACAATTCGACGGCATCGAAGCTCACCGTGTACAGCCACTGTGGATCGTCGCCGCGGCCCACCGCGTTCGAATCAGGAAACACATGCGCGCCGTGCACTGCGACGACCCGGCCGCGCTTGCCACGGCAGTAACGCGGCAAGCGGGTGTGCGTTTGCGGGTTGAGCAGTCGCGTATGTACCTCGTCGCCGACGGCAAAACGGGCCGGATGCGGCGGCGTGCGCATCACGGGGCTCCCGCTAAAGAGCGCCTGGTTGACCTGGTCATGAGCCAGCACGCGTGGCACCGGCGCGGCGGGATGCCGTGATACGCCGGAGTCGATCTCGTCGGGCGTGGCGAGGCCCGAGTTGACCAGAAGCTTGCACAAGCCTGCAAACCAGATCTCGTAATAGCTGCTAGACAGATACTGCGCCGGCGGCAGGCTCTCGCGCGCAGCGCGCGACATATCGAGATTCCATGTGCCCGTCGCACCCATCGTGATCGTCAGCGCGAGCACATGGCGCTCCCAGTCGGCGTGGAAGTAAGGTTCGTCGACCTCGGGCACGACCGGCCCGAACGACTGCATCCCGCCCAGATCCTGCGCGCCGTTCACGATGAACCTACGTTGGGGATTGTCGCCTGCTGCGCAGGGAGCGGTAAGCCTGTGCCGATCATCGAGTCGCGCGTGACGAGATCGGCGAGTTCGTCTTCGTTCAGTGCGTCGGTGCCGGGCGGACGCATTGGCAGCACCAGATAGCGTACCTCGGCCGTCGAATCCCAAACGCGGATCTTGATGTCGTCCGGCAACGCTACGCCAAACTCCTCTAGCACGCCACGCGGGTCGATCACCGCGCGCGAGCGGTACGGCGCCGACTTGTACCAGACGGGTGGCAAGCCGAGCACGGGCCACGGGTAGCACGAGCACAGCGTGCAGACGACCATGTTGTGTACGCCCGGCGTGTTCTCCAGCGCGACCATGTGCTCGCCCTGACGCCCCGCGAAGCCAAGCGACGCGATGGCAGCTGTCGCATCGTCGAGCAGCCAGTGTCGAAAGTCCGGGTCGCTCCACGCCTTTGCGATGACGCGAGCGCCATTGCGCGGACCCACTTTCGTTTCGTAGGTTTCGATCAGTACGTCGAGCGCTTGCGGATCGACGTAGCCCTTCTCGATCAGAAGCGATTCGAGCGCACGCACACGCAGATCCATGTCGGGCAGTGCGCTGCCCTCATGTCCTTCATGCGCCTGAGGGTGTTGAGTCGCGTGACGCCGCGAAGGGTCATGTACGGGGTCGTGACTCACCTGGATCCCCTTCGAGAATGCGACATTCACAGAGTATGGACGGACAAGACGTTGAATGCAAACGGCCGATCCGCGGTTTCGGGCAGCATCATCGATCAGTGCGACGCCCACCGTCAGTTCCTGTCCGAACGTGATAATGCCCTTCTTATGCGTTGAGGCTCGTAAATGACCGTCGAACTCGACCCCGTGAGCCGTACGGACCCGGCAGGCCATCGGCTTTACCGGACCGGTACCGGTCAATCATACCGAGCACCCAACGTTACGACATGCGGCAGTCGATGCTTACCAGCTCCAATGGTCGCGAGGGCTCGTCCGCGCTGGCTGTAGAGGCCATGGCAAAGAACCCAATGACATAGTGAGACGATCGTCACGGTCCGTCGATCTCGACCTCCGCCTCGCATTCGACGGGCACATTCAAAGGCAACACCATGCCGACTGCCGAGCGAGCGTGTGTCCCGACGTCCGGACCGAATAGGTCAAGGATGAGGTCCGAGAAGCCATTCGCGATACGCGGAGTCTGATCGAAAGCCGGCGCGACATTGATCATCGAGAGAACGCGCAATCAGCCTGTAATGCGGTCCAAGTCGCCGAGCGCCCTCTGGAGACTCGCCAACTGGGCAAGAGCCACGAGGCGTGCTGCCGCATACGCTTCGGCCGGGGACACTTCGGCGCCCACTTTGCCAATGGGTTGCGCTATGGTTCCATCCGCGTTCAGTGGTACATGTCCCGAGACAAACGCGCGTTTTCCACTCACACGCACCCATGCGAACGGCAGTGACATGCGTGCATCAGCTGGCATCTGTAGTGGCCGCGGTAACACCAATCCCATCTCCGCCAACCTTGCTTCAATTTTGGCCATGGCAGTCTCCTGAAGACGTACAGAGCACGTTAGATGCTGGGGATCTACTCTTCCCCATACGGAGGTTAGCGGGATGCCCGGCGCCTTAGCATGGCTGCCCGGAAAATTCCGGGCAATACCGCTTTTTTGGCGGCAACGACCGTTTGCTCTGCTTGCGCAGTCGTGCCACTGCCGCAGCCTTTTTGCGCTTGCGTTCGGTGGTAGGTTTTTTCACGGGCCGAGCCCCGCCATCTTTCAGGCCACTATCGGCGGGCCAGAAGGACGGTGGGCCGATAGCCGCGCGTGCCGACGACGTGCCGCTCCAAAACCTGCGGGATGTTTGAGCGCCTTTGGTTGCAACCGCCCTGGCGCTTCGAATGCGCTGGATGTTTCGAACTGTGGAGTCGCCCTTAACCGCGGGTGTCGACCCAATTGCGTGCCCATTGGCTGGAGTACTGCAACGCCTGCTCTTCACTCGTGAAGTAGTCGAGTGAATAGAACCAGTAGCGGCCTTCGGCTCGCGCGTTATCGAGGCGTTCGAGCAACAGGTTGGATGAGAAGTTACCGTCGGGCAAACGATGCGCCGAGGATTGGACGGCATAGCCGTTGTATTGTTGAACTTGTTTGTTTTGCATTTTAGTTTTAATGATATTGGAGTGCGCACGTACTGTACGAAAGGGCACGCGTGCGTTGACCCAAAGCCACTCGAGCCGATTCATCAAGCAGTCGGAAGGCGAAAGATGGCGTTGAGGCCTGAGGAGAGAATGAGGCGCAACAAGGCGTATGGCGCTCGCTAAGCTGCCGAATCAGCAGATGCAGCTAACGGCGATCGCGCCAACTTTGGGAGACAAAAACTCCGCGAGGGTGTCGCTGCAACCCGGCGTTCGTCGAATGCCGGGTCCTTCAAACTTTACAGCGGCTTGATGTTAGCCGCTTGCGGACCCTTGGGGCCTTGCTTCGTTTCGAAGCTCACCTTCTGATTTTCAGCCAGCGTCTTGAAGCCGTCGGCCCGGATCTCGGAGAAATGAGCGAACAGGTCGTCGCCGCCCTTGTCCGGGGTAATGAAGCCAAAGCCTTTGCTGTCGTTAAACCATTTAACGGTACCGGTTTCCATGAAGAATCCTTGAGAAAAAAATGAAGACTTGCTCTGTCAAAGAGCGCTTGAAGCTTCAAGGAGGGAGAGGACAACGAATACCGCTGAGGAGCGAGCAATTGATGAACAGCAATCGAACTTCTTGAACTTCGAACGGCACAGTACCCGCCAGGCGGGTCAGAGTCAACACTTATTTTGCAACCATTTCAGCAGGCGGGCCGCGCTGCTGACGAAGCGATGCGACACCGCTTGGCTGTGCCCCTTGCCTGGCATGGCATGCCAGGCAGGTTATACACCGCGCGCCTTTGTATCAGATTAGTGGATTGACGTCTGGCTGTTTCCAAAGGGGCAGCCGACGCTGGAATGACCTGGCTACGTGACCAGGTGATGAACGCTTCATCGCCAATTTTTACCGGGATGACCAGGCTGAATCATTACAATGCCTCGACGAACTCCCTTCGACAGCATGAAATGAGAAATATGCTGACTTCCTTTTTCTGGAGCGGCGACGCCATCCGCAGTCGACGCGTAAGTGACATCGTTTTATGGACCACGCTCGATGTACCTTCACCCCCTGCGCCCGTGGTGGCGGATTGGCAAAGAGAGATATCGACGCGACTCGCTCTGGAACCTGGGGATGTCGAGGCAATGCCTTTGGCGCGCACGCAAGTGCGCTGGCCGGCCTACAAGCGCTGCGTGCAAGCCATGTCCGATTGGACGTGCGCCCTGGGACTGCCCGCGGTGCTCGCCGATAGTGGCATGGCGCTGATGGCCTGTCGTGGCGCGAGATATCACCATGACGGTGAGCAATATGGCAGTGCCGCGTTTTGCAATCTGTTCCTGAGTGAAGACAAGGGCCTGGACTTGCGGTTTCCCTCTACGGGTCAATGCATTCCCCTCAAGCGCGGAACAGCCGTCATTTTCGATACGGGCCAGCCCCATGGCGTGATTCAGCGTGGCGGCGAGAGTTTCTCTGCGGCCGACTTCGCGCCCGACCAGGACTTCACCCAGATTTTCTTGACGTGGGAGCTTCCGATCGAAGACGCCAATGTCGGGCACGCACTCAAGGTGATCTTCGACATCGACCGCCCGTCGTCGCAGCGATTAGAGGAGGAGCAAGTCTGGATGAACGGCGCACCAGCCGCCGTGTGCCCGGAATCCGGTCGCTGGCACCGCGCTGGCTGATTATCGGCGTAAGGCCCTGGGACCGTGGCACTGGAACACGAAGTACACGACTCGCAATCCATCTCGTCCTCGCGTCGCCTCGACGCACACCGACATCGCCTGTTACCTCCCTGCCCGCGTCTTTCTGCCGATAGACCGCACACGGGCCAATCACAGCGATCAGCGTTGACGCCCTCTTGAAATCATCCTATAACCATCCATATGGATGGTGACTGGAGGATTTCTGCATATGGCAAAAGAAGTGCCGGATCGCTCGCGAGGTAGCGAGACCGAAAAAATTACGATCAATCTTGGTCCAGTCGATCTGGGGCAAATCGATTTGCTCGTCGAAGAGGGCTTTTACTCGAACCGCACGGATCTGATCCGTACGGCCATCCGCAATCAGCTGTCGATTCATGCTCCTGCCGTCAAGGAAACCGTAACGCGCCGTGAGCTTGTACTGGGTCTCCAGCATTTCTCGAAACAAGACCTCGAGGCAGCATGCGCGGCCCGTCAGCGACTCAGAATTCAGGTGCTGGGACTGGCGAGCATTGCTACAGACGTCTCACCCGAACTTGCGCTGGCAGCGATCGACTCGATTCTGGTTCGAGGCGCACTCCATGCCTCACCGGCGGTCAAGGCCGCGCTGGCGGATCGAATTCGCTGACGTCCCTGACTCTTTCCCGCTATCGGAAAAAACATGAAACTCAACGAAGGCTTTCTGGACTCGATGAAAGAGGCGTTCGCCCTCTTTCGCCGCAATGACGCCGCGGCGGCCGCGGAGATCGTCAAACGCGCCATGCGTGGCGAGCCGACGGACGTGGCAACCGCGCATGCAGACCGGCATGAGAACACGACGACAACGCGCTTCGCCGACCTCCTGCAACCCCGGCATCGCGCCCATCAGACGCAAACCGAACCGGACGTGCAGGATCGTGGGCACTTCAGCATGCGGCGCTACGTCAACGCCGCGGGCCAGCGTAACTACAAGGTCTACGTCCCCAGTCAATATCGCAGTGATCCCCTGCCCCTCATCGTCATGCTGCACGGTTGCACGCAGGACGCTGACGATTTCGCAGCCGGCACGCGGATGAACGCCCTTGCCGAAACGCACGGTTTTATCGTCGCTTATCCGACCCAGCCGCAACGCGCAAATACCTCGAAATGCTGGAACTGGTTCAGGCCTGCCGATCAGCTGCGCGACCACGGCGAGCCGTCGCTGATCGCGGGCATCACGCGCGAAGTCATGGCAAATTACAACGTCGATCCGAAACGCGTGTTCGTTGCCGGTCTTTCGGCCGGCGGCGCGATGGCGGCGATCGTCGCGCAAGCCTATCCCGATCTGTACGCAGCAGCGGGTATTCATTCGGGCCTGCCCGTCGGATGCGCGCACGACTTGCCGTCCGCGCTGGCGGCAATGCGCGGCGGCAAGACCGGCTCCAAAGCGCGCAAACCTGGCCGAGCGGACATTCACGACACGCAGGCGTCTCAATGCCCGCTCATCGTTTTTCACGGCGACGCGGATGCGACCGTGCATCCTGCCAACGCCAACGGATTGGTACACGGATTCTCCTCAAGTGATCCGATAGCCGCTCGCCCGTCGGGCGCTAATGGGCAGGCGCGCAAGCATACGGTCCGGCACATGACGTCACGAGCCGGGGTACATGCCGAACTATGGATCATCCACGGCGCGCCTCATGCGTGGGCCGGAGGCTCTTCAAGCGGGAGCTATACCGATCCATCCGGCCCCGACGCCAGTGCGGAGATGGTGCGATTTTTTCTCGAGCATCCTCGTCGTCAGTGAGCGTCCAGCGCGCCGCGCTGCTGTATCCGGTGCAAGGAGGGCGCGCAACGGAGGCGCAGGTTGCCATGCTCCTTTCCCGAACGCGCCTGCCAACCAATCTTGCGATCATTGCCGTCGAACTGGCAATCGGTCTGGCGCTCCTTGTCGGTTGAGCGAAAGGGCTTATTCGCGGTGTTGAAGGCGGGTTGCAGGTACTCGGTGTGTCTGCCCTCCTGTTGTCACCCATCATCATGCGAAGAAGGCACAAACGGAGCAGTCACTTCGTGCGACGAACGAGCGGTTGTGTTGATCGATCGGAGGGCCGATCACGGGGCGGAGCCGACGCACGAATGTCCGATCGAAAACGCAGGTGAACGGCGGTTCGTGGCCGGGTTCTGCCTGACGGCGACCGCTGGCACTTGGCCGCCACCGGGCCGTCGGCGAATGCACCAAACCGACCCTTTAGGGACAGTCGCAAATCTCGAAAGCAGTCGTTCGCCCATTGCAGACGGTCACACTTCTCCCGAAGCAGTCGCGTGAGCACCGTCAGCCGATTATTGTTTCATTGTGCGCGATCCACTCAATGATGCCGTCCCCAACTGCGAGGTACGCCGGCGTTCCGTTTCGGCACTGGCTCCTGCTGATAGAGCGTGATCTTGATGAGCGCCGGCGTTTTCCCGCTATCATCGGTCGGCAGCGGATCGGAGAGTCGAACCGCATTTAGAGCGGCTGCATCCCATGCAAAATTACCGCTTGACTGAACGATCGTTGCCGACAACAGCTTGCCGTCCGGAGCACATTTCACTGAAATCACAGTCGGCAGACTGACGCTGTCGCCATGCCATACGAGGTGAGAGTGAACCAGACGTCTGATCTTCTGCGGCAAGGGTTGATGTGCCGGGCCGGCCACAAACACGAAGGTCGTCTCTATCGGGATGCTCTTGCCGAATAAGCCCGGAAACGGCTTGCAGGTGGCCAGACGTGACTGACTTAGTGCAAGGTCGTCAAAAGCAGCGTTGCCAGACGTTTGCGCAATCCTGGCGCTTTGTACTTTTCCCTTTTCGTCGATTATTACGGCGACTGAGGCGAGTCCAAGCGGGACCGTCCCGTAGGAAGCGTTTGCTGGCAAGCCATACTCGCAAGGTATTTCGTTGGCAGATACCAACCGAGCGGATGTTGGCACAGCGTCAGCGCTCGTGCCCGCGTCGTTCTGCGTGCTTGCCTGTGCAAGAGCGGAGATCGCATATAGACCAAACAATAACGTTGCAAAGCGCTTCATGCTTCGATTGTCGCAGAATGAACGGGCGCAATAATGGCATAGCCCTACCGATTGTCAATGATCTAAGCGACTGCATCGAACGTCTCAAGCTGGCCGCACAGGGCCCGACGGCGACCGGTTCAGGACGACTCGGACCTTGGGACCTTCCGAAAGGAGCCGTCCATGCCACGGTCACGCTACGTCACGACGGGGCGAGGTCAACGAAACAATCGAAACTGAATCTTGCGAATCTCAGCGCTGCAATCGTCAACGACGTCGGTGCTACATCTGATTTTGACGTCGGCATGCATGCAGTATCTCGTTGACCGCGAACGCTCCTCTCACGGTTTGCACATTTTGCAGAACACACAAGTGATACGCTCTTTCGCGCGGCAGAAGCATTGCGCCATTTCGGTAAAGCGCGTCGCACGAGTTGCTAATCTCGCGAGCCGCAAAGCTGCTCTGACTATTTGCCAACGAATGCAGAATGCATTGATCGTAGTCTGAATTATCACCACCGTATGCCAAGGCCGAGAGCGGGGTAGCGAGCGTGATCGAGAGAAAGAGATAAGCGAGTTTGAGCATGCTTGTAGCCGAGGTCCGGAGGTATCACAGGGTGCAGCCACCGATTGTCGACGATTCAGGCCCCAATGTCGAACGTCTCAGACTGGCCGAGCGCCGCCTCATGCAATCAGCATGCTCGGCGTCTCGCACGCTAAACCGTTCTATTATCCGGAGGTGCCGCTAATAGGTGCTGCATGATTGCTTCAACGGCTTGTTCGACCGAAACCTTTGCGGTGTCGACGACGAGGTTTACCGATTCCCATGGTTCGTATTGACGTTCGAGCACGCTCTTCCATGTCGGCAGCTGGAAGCCCGGGATATCAGCCTTTCGCCCCTCGACCCTCTGACGATGCATCGCGGCATCCGAACAAACCAACTCGATTTCGAAAATTTGCACACCTGCGTCGAACGCCACATTTGTCCAGGCGCTACGCGTAATGTGCAACGAATTGATCGAGTCCGCGACGACGGTCAACCCAAGCCGTAAGTTATCGCCCGCAACTGCATATGCGGACAGGTAGCCGGCAGCTCCGATATCCGCCTGCCCGTCCCCGGACGCGATGAATGCCTGTTCCAACGTGTCGATACGCAGATAAACTGCGGCGAGCCTACGTGCGAGTGTTTGCGCTACCGTTGTCTTTCCGGTTCCCGGTAGCCCCCCGAAGGCGATCAACATCCCCAATGCTCCCTGTATAGCGGTCTGTCTAATTGTCGCGGATACCGGAGGAGACCTTGAGTGACCGGTCATGGCCGCACTGAGTCCAACGGACCAACGCGGTGATCGCGTCCAGTGCGCGCATTATTCAAAAAGCATAACCCGAAACCGCCCTTCAATTGGCCGTTGACTACGTACGCTGAAAAGGCCGTCAGTCGCGGCGAGAGTTTCGCTTATCTGAGCGCCTAGCGAATCGCCTCAGATCTAATACCCGGACGCTTTTGCTGTAGCCCCCACCAAAGACCGTCGCTATCACCAGCGCAAATGATCCGATTACGAACAAAGCTGTCGATGTTGGATACTTGCGCACCATGAGTACGCAGTAGACGGCAACTGCCAGTGCCGAATATGAGACCCATCGATAAGCCGTTCGCTCAAGTAACGTTAAATCATCCTTCCACTTGTTTTTGTCCATTTTGTCTCGTACTGGATCGTTGGCAGCTAGATTGTCCAGGATCGATCACGTCTCGAGGTGGGCGTGAGGTTATGGATACGGAAGAACGATTGTCGACGATTCGTGCGGGGATGTCGAACGACCGGAAGTGGCCGGGTTCTGCCGGATGACGACCACGGACAGTGGTCTGCCACCGCGCCAGCGGTGAATGCACCAGATCGACCCTCTGCGGACCTTGAACCCGGTGACGCCTCTACGGCCGCTTTGCGGGGGTTCAACGGTCATCCACACTTCGAGTCGCCTGGCAAATCGTTGCCCACAACTGTTATTCGCAGTTTCGGAAAACCGGCTGAATCTCGCCGAACCCAAATTCTCGGACCAACCGAGGCCTTAGCGCGTCGTTGCGATCAGCATGGCCTCCCTGAAGGTTGGCCATCCTATGCCGTGCGTGTTGACAGAAGCGATGCTGCCAACCTCGCGCCGGTGCAGTTCGTACATAGCGACCCAAAGCAGGTGGTTTTCGACGTTCAGCAGCGCTGGCCTGAACGCCGACATCAGGACGACGCCCGGAAGGAGCGACTGCAGGGTGATCCCAGTCGTGTACGCACCCGCTCGGCAAGCCTCCTTTGCATGCCACCCGGCGCACCGCGAATATCCTGGTCCCGCTGCAACAAGAATCGCAGGGAGAGAGCAAACATGGACTGGAAACGCTGGTACAGCTTAATAAACCTTAACAAAATGAACAAAGGGGCTGTTTACTCTCGATGAATCCTGTTAACCTTTTCATTGTTTCGACGACGAAAAGGACATGGCTAAACCCATACTCGACGACGAACTTTGGGCACTCATTGA
>NZ_JBFPKO010000210.1:0-261 GCF_040948765.1 Paraburkholderia sp. BR10923
CTAAGATCCTTTTCACCAATGTGAACATCTTCGACGGCAGCGGCACCGACCCTTTTCGGGGCGAGGTACTCGTCGAAGATGATCGAATCACGCGCGTTTCCCAAGCGGAAGAATCGGTATCGCGCGAGGGGTTTCAGATCATCGACGGCAAGGGCAAATTCCTCATGCCGGGCATGACCGAAGCGCACACGCACTTCTCGTGGAATGACCAGCCGTCGCTCAGTGCGATCCAGTTCATGCCGCCCGAAGAACATATTCTGT
>NZ_JBFPKO010000211.1:0-260 GCF_040948765.1 Paraburkholderia sp. BR10923
CGATTGCCCGAAACTCTGGCCGGCTTGCACTTCGTCGTGTTCTCCGTGCTTATGCTCGTTCACTTTGCAACCCTTAGCAAAAGTGCCTTCTATGAGCAGTCGTTTGTCAAGCCCTTATCGAGCTAACCTCTCCACTGATGTGTAAGTCCTTCCGCTGCATCACAGAACGAACGGTTTGTATTGCCAGTCAGCCGCGATGGTCTGAAGCCGGTTCTTGCGCTCGTGAGACTTGACGTCTCACCACCTTCTATCCGCTGGCT
>NZ_JBFPKO010000212.1:0-258 GCF_040948765.1 Paraburkholderia sp. BR10923
GCGCAACGCTCTGCCTTCATGCAGAACCCTGCGCATTGAGGATTGGTGGAGGATGACGGGATCGAACCGACGACCCCCTGCTTGCAAAGCAGGTGCTCTCCCAGCTGAGCTAATCCCCCGGTCATACACTCCTCAAGGGTGTCCCAGTCAGCACCACAGACAAAGATGGTGGGTCTGGATGGATTCGAACCATCGACCCCCGCCTTATCAAGACGGTGCTCTAACCGACTGAGCTACAGACCCCTGAGTCTGTCTGCG
>NZ_JBFPKO010000213.1:0-258 GCF_040948765.1 Paraburkholderia sp. BR10923
TCAACCCGGGGGCCCTCCTCCGCATCAACGAAGACGCTGCGCAGCGCCTCGTGGCGCGCATACAGCTGATCGAGGCTGCGTCGCCACGCCGCGCGGTCCAGCCTGCCCCGCAACCGCCAGCCCAGCGCAATGTGGTAGCGGGCGCTGTCCTTGTCCAGCTGGGCCAGAAACCACAGCCGCTGCTGCGCAAACGACAGCTCAAGCGGCGCCTGGCGCGATACGGCTCCAATGGCCGGCAGCGCCTGCGCTGCCGCGCCG
>NZ_JBFPKO010000214.1:0-258 GCF_040948765.1 Paraburkholderia sp. BR10923
CGGCGCGGCAGCGCAGGCGCTGCCGGCCATTGGAGCCGTATCGCGCCAGGCGCCGCTTGAGCTGTCGTTTGCGCAGCAGCGGCTGTGGTTTCTGGCCCAGCTGGACAAGGACAGCGCCCGCTACCACGTTCCGCTGGGCTGGCGGTTGCGGGGCAGGCTGGACCGCGCGGCGTGGCGACGCAGCCTCGATCAGCTGTATGCGCGCCACGAGGCGCTGCGCAGCGTCTTCGTTGATGCGGAGGAGGGCCCCCGGGTTGA
>NZ_JBFPKO010000215.1:0-257 GCF_040948765.1 Paraburkholderia sp. BR10923
GTTCGGCGCCGCGCATCCGCACCATGCGTACCTGTTCGCCAACCGGCGGGCCAACCGCCTGAAGGTGCTGGTACACGATGGGATTGGCATCTGGCTGGCAGCGCGACGGCTGAATCAGGGGCAGTTCGCCTGGCCGCGCGCGGGTAGCGAACCAAAGCAGCATGCGCTCACACAGGAACAACTGGCCGCTCTGGTGGTGGGTTTGCCATGGCAGCGCATCGGCGCGGACGGTGTGATCCGTGTCGTTTGAGGACGTT
>NZ_JBFPKO010000216.1:0-256 GCF_040948765.1 Paraburkholderia sp. BR10923
TTCCGGCGTCTCGCACGTGACTATGAACGGCTCCCCGAAACTCTCGCTGGGCTTCATTTCGTCGTCTTCGCAATGCTCATGCTTGTCCACGCCGTGTCAGTACTTCAAAGTTCCTAACACGCTCTAGGCAAGGTCTGCACAACTCGTTTTCAGAGAGTTGGCCGT
Organism: Paraburkholderia sp. BR10923; assembly: GCF_040948765.1. NCBI lineage: Bacteria > Pseudomonadati > Pseudomonadota > Betaproteobacteria > Burkholderiales > Burkholderiaceae > Paraburkholderia > Paraburkholderia sp. BR10923. The sequence goes on from NZ_JBFPKO010000216.1 coordinate 166, forward strand.
TTGCCACTTGCGTTGTATCAGCCATGAGAGTCTGCTGGCAGGTTGGTCGCCTGGCTTTTTGAAGCGTGACGACCACTGTTTGCCGAGATTC
>NZ_JBFPKO010000217.1:0-256 GCF_040948765.1 Paraburkholderia sp. BR10923
CTCGCGCGCCACCACCACCGCCTCGCGCACCCATGCATGTGCGCACAGGTGCGCGGCCACCTCGCCCGGCTCGATGCGAAAGCCCCGGATCTTGACCTGCTCGTCGGTGCGCCCCAGAAACTCCAGAACGCCATCCGGCAGGTACCGCGCCAGGTCCCCCGTGCGATACATCCGCGCGCCCGGCTGCGCACTGAACGGATCGGCCATGAACCGCTGCGCGCTCAGTTCCGGACGCTTCAGGTAGCCACGCGCAACC
>NZ_JBFPKO010000218.1:0-255 GCF_040948765.1 Paraburkholderia sp. BR10923
TGGATGGATTCGAACCATCGACCCCCGCCTTATCAAGACGGTGCTCTAACCGACTGAGCTACAGACCCCTGAGTCTGTCTGCGTTGCTTCTCTAAACCACAGCCGATAAGCGTGAGCGCTTGCGCAGCAATGCAAGCTCTGGAAAGGAGGTGATCCAGCCGCACCTTCCGATACGGCTACCTTGTTACGACTTCACCCCAGTCATGAATCCTACCGTGGTGACCGTCCTCCTTGCGGTTAGACTAGCCACTTCTG
>NZ_JBFPKO010000219.1:0-255 GCF_040948765.1 Paraburkholderia sp. BR10923
GGAGATGGGTGCGTGAGTAGGTGAATCAGGGTTGTGATTGTATCGATGTATTTTAAAGGTGATCGAGAGATCGCTTTGGAATACGGCGCAACACGAATACTCAACCTGTAGCGGAAGGTGATTCTGCAGTGAGCAATCATTGAGACACACCCGTTATAGGGTCAAGCGAACAAGTGCATGTGGTGGATGCCTTGGCGATCACAGGCGATGAAGGACGCGGTAGCCTGCGAAAAGCTCCGGGGAGCTGGCAAACGA